>JAXJRE010000136.1:0-1385 GCA_036310785.1 Acutalibacteraceae bacterium | reverse complement strand
TTGCCTGCGCCGAGAGTAATATCCAATATATCTGCCGACAGCGAGTCGATTGTAACTTTTCCTGCTCCTGTTTCTATATCCGCCTCGTCAAAGACAAATCCGCTCGGAACGGACAGTCTGATAACTGCGGCTTCAGACGACAGCGAAGCAATTCTTCTCGTCTCATTTATTCGGAGCTTTCCACTGTCCGAGCCGACAGAAATATACTTGTGGTTACTTTCAACGGAAAACTTCTCACCCTGAACGATCTCAAGCTTAGCGGCATTGATCTCGATATCAAGCGACGATATCTCGCCGTTTACCTGATAGGTCTGCATTTCTCCGACCGCATCCTTCTCCCCTTTTGAGAAGATGAATGACACAGATGAAAGTGCGGTAAAAATTCCGCCGATAATGCTGACACTCAAAAATATCGCAAACGCCATTGCAAGGTATTTGATGGCTTTCTGAACTGATGTCATTTTATCTCAACTCCTCCGAACATACAGGTTGCGTTGACATATACCGTTACTGCATTGGGATCGTTCGGACGGCGGTTTTTCTGAGATACTCCGCCGAAAATCGAATTGGAGTTCACCTTGACATTGACATTTGTCGGCACATAAATATCAATTCCGCCGAAAATGCTTGTCGCATTGATCGCACAGTCGGTTTCTATGATTGCATTTCTGAGGTCGCATTTCACTCCGCCGAAAATCGCCGAAAGCTCTGCGCCGTTAAAAACCTCATTGTCGAAATCAATGTTTTGTCCCGAAAAAGTCGCACAGCCTGTTTTAACGTTCTCACCGTTCTGATGTGTGCTTTCAATCAGCTTGTTCGCCTTGTCACCCCTGACAGCACCGATAATAAGTTTGATACCGATAAGGACAACGATTGCAGGCGCGGCGATTTTCCAAAGCATATCAAAATCAAGCACATTCTGACAGCAAAGAAGCAGGAACACGCCGACAGCAATTCCGATAATATTGCCGAGCTTTTCCCTCTCGCCGAAAAGTCCGACTAAGCACGGAACGATAATGAACAGCGTCCACCAGCCGTCAAAGAACAGTTCAATATGTGTTATTCCGAATGCGTTCAAAGCGAACACAATACCTGCCGCTATAAAAGCAACGCCCCATATAATTTTTCCTGTTTTTTTCATCATAAACACCTCTTGTATATTATTTTTCCTCAATCTTCCTGTGAGGAGTGATTGCAGGTTGATTTGAGATGTCCGATTTCGTGAGCATCATCATTCCCATAAAATTGTCGCTGAGCATCTCGCTGATCTCATCGTCCGTGAAACGGCAGGTGCCCATTGCACACATAACGCAAATTCCGAAGCTGTGAATCCATGCGTGTTCAAACAAAAGCATCGCCATATCGGGTTCAAGCTTGTAATCACG
>JAXJRE010000135.1:0-5799 GCA_036310785.1 Acutalibacteraceae bacterium | reverse complement strand
TCGCTCTTATCATCGTTACGGACAATGCCGCCTTTTAAGCCGTATTTTTCAAGATATGTTTTAAGTACATCAAATTTCTTGGGTGTGTACATATCAATATCCTGACTGTTACCGCTACGGTCAAAACCGCCTTTTGTTTCAATAATCCATACTTCACCGTTTACGCTGATAACATAGTCGGGATAAAATAACTTTTGTTTGCCTGAATTATCTTGATAAACAATAGAGAGATACTCATTACCCTTATCTCCGTTCTTGTACCACCATTCGATAGAAGCTGAACGCTCACAGAATTTCTCAAACTTTCTTTCAGAAGAAGAACGAGGCTCTGCCGAAGAAAGATAATTCTGATACACATTCTTTTCCATTACTGCGTGAGTTTTAGCAGTTGCATCATAGGTGAAAATACAGGATTGAGGAATACGGAATTCATATGTGGAAACAGCAGGTGTTTCCAACTGCATCTGTGCAATATCAGCTGCCATTGCCTCACGAATAGCATGTTTGAGCAGCGTTTCATTGTTCAGTACAAACGAGTACACTTCTCTCGGTGGAAGAGCAAGAATCTTTCTGTTGTAAGTAAAATTAGAATCAAAGAGTTTTCTTATAATCGTATTGGTATATGAGTATTCCATACCGATTTCGAGACCGATTTTACTGATTTTGTGATGATAATCTCGTCCGTGTGTATGGGTGTTCATCTTTTCTGTAACAGCGATAGTGTTCATATCTGATGAATTAAAAACAAGCGTAGCCGTTTCACCCGAAAGAGTATGACGAATAATATCTTCACTGAAAATGAATCCTTCAGCCTGCAAACGGGTTTTGTTTTCTGCTTTATTGGTGCCTGTTTTATATTTGCTTTCAAAATACTTTGCAACTGCAAGTAATGCTTTTTGAGGACTGCGTGAAATCGAATATGTTGTTCTTTGTTCACTTATGAGTGCAATCTTCTTATATTCACTCTTCAAAAACAAAGTACAAGCCTCAAGGGCTCCTTTGCCGAGTGACATTTTAACACCGGCGGTAAACTTACCGTCAAATGTGTAAAGATAACAACTGTCAAGCAAATCGTTTCCGTAATGCTTTGCTTCAGGTATACGGCGGATTCTGCCGATAGTCTGCACTTCAAATGTTTCATCCATATTATCACGGAGTTTAACAAGAATATGTGCTCTCGGACAGTCCCAACCTGTTGCTACAGCCTGTTTTATAATTACGGCAACGGGTTTTGCATCATTGTTTTCAATGTTCTCAAGGTTTTCATGTCTTTTATCGAGCCATACAGCAAGTTGGCCGTTTTCGTATGTAATACCTTGTGATTCAAACCAACTCTCAATATTATCAAGCAGTGCATCTGACTTATTAGGAAGCTGAACAACAATAAGAGGATTAATATCACAATTATTCTGTAAAAATGCGGCGCGAAGATTTCTTTGTTTATTATAAGCCTGTTCAAGAAGATACTCGGTCTGATTTTTTGTTACAACGGTCTGTGGAAAATCCTCATTGATTATGAGCATTTTCTTGATAAGACCTGCTGCTATAACATCTTCTTCGGGAATTTCAATAACCTCTGCATTCTTTATACCTTTGGGCGTAGCAGAACAACGAATAATTTTATCAGTATGGAAATACTGAATAATCTCATCCGCTTTTATTGTATTGTTCTGATGGCTTTCATCAACAATAATAACAAAACGCAAACCGTTATATAATGTTACCCAATCTTTATCAATGAAAACCAAATAATAATCTCCTACCAACAAATATTCTTGCGGAGAAATGAAATCTATAATGCGGCTATATTTTCTCACAAAAACTCTTTTCACGTTTCCGTCATAAATATATTCCAAATCATAGCTATCTTCATTATTCGGGAAATCGGATTTTTTGGAGCTTGATGCTGTATCATTTTCAATGCCGGCTTCAGAAAAACTGACGAAAATATTACCGTCGGTTATGTATTTATACTCTGTATCGTTATAAATATAACATCTAAGATATTCTTTCTCAAACAATAAATCGTCGTATTTAGTGTTGACTTTTACAGGAATAACAAAAACGATCACAAGCAACAGAACAACCGTCAAAAGAAGACTGAGTATCACTTTAAGAATCTTTTTCATTTTTTTCGCTCACTTTCGATAAGAGGGGAGATTTATAGCTTAGTCAGGTTGATCTGCTGTCTGTGTAAAAGATTGCAGAGAATTTTATTCCGTTTTCCGATTTTTCAAAAAATTGACATCCACGCCTGCTCCGATATCGTTTTGCCTCATCGCAGGCATACTGCCGGAACATCACGCCCGGCTTTCTGACGGTAAGGATATTTCCTCTGTTATCATGATTATACATTTATAAATGATGTTTTTCAAGTTCAAATAGCAATATAACTATCATTAAAAATAAATTTGTAAAAAGCGGAAAATTTTAAAGTATCTTTTTAGCACATCATACTAATAAAATTTTCCGCTTACGTTATATAAATTTCCCTGAAAATATTTTCACGAATTATGTGAATATATTCTCAATTATATATGACCGATTTTACTTTTTGTGACAAAAAATCGGAAAAGTTTTTTACTTCTCCGATTTGCATAAATGCTTGATTGTATGTTTGTTGATTTTATTACAGAAGTATAATCCGCACCGAAGCTATATTCATAATAGCCTCAATGTGTTTTTTAGTAAATTACGTTTTGCCGGCTTGAGATTTTAAAATCATTCAAAGTCGGGCGGATACGATATCAATACTCATCGTTTTCCTTTGCGGTTATTCCGCCCTTAAAAAATTCGCTGAAATTGCCGATGAAAGTGTTCCTTTCTGCAATCATGGAATTTTTATCGGGGTTATTTGCGATTACGCCGATGTTTTTAATTCCCTTTTCGGCGTCGGAAATAAAGGCGTTGTCGCTGACGGTTACACCGTGAACCTTCGGAGTAAAGGTAATATATCCTCTGCTCTCACCGAACTTTCCCGAAGCTCCCGTGAAAACATTGTTGGCAATTTTAATATCCGTATGCTCTGCGTCGCCGTGGTGACCTATGCCGGGAAAACCGTCGCATTTGAAAATACAGGAAACTACGGAAATGTTCCTGCACGGAGTATCGTCGATTGCGTGTTCAATATGTGTTCCGTCACAGTTGTAAACAGGGCCGTATGCGCCCTGATTTGCGGCGTCAATCTGTAAAAGCTCGCTTGTCAGATCCTTTCGGATTGATGTGTATGTACCGCCCTCAAAAATGCAGTCCGTAATCTGTGCCGTGTCTGTGGAATTGATTTCAATACAATGCCAGTTGGCACAATAAAGAAATTTGCAGTTTTTGATGACGATGTTTTTAGAATGTACCGTGTTGATAATCGTCAGGTTCTCGTCAAGCTCCGCATTTCCGTCAAAAATGCCGCCTGAAATTATTGCATCATGCGTGCCCTCGTATCCGTGCCAGTCACGCTCCGAATATGCGGCGAGAAGATATTTGGTTACGGGCGTGCTGTCCTTTGATCGGATTACAACGGCATTGTCAGAAAATTTCAAATGTTGACCTGAATAGAAAATCAGAGCGGCGGAAATAAGATATTTCCCGTCGGGGAAGAAGATCGTTCCGCCGTCCTTCATCCTGTCAAGGCAGAGCTGGATAGCTTTTGTGTCGTCGTGAATTCCGTCTGCATAAATGCTTTTGTCCTGTCCGATGTCAAAAAATCTCATTTGTATTACCTCGGTTATTTTTATTATATTTTAGCATTATTATATCTGTTGTCAATGTGTTTGACATTAAATTTGTTTTGTTATATGATTATCGTATAGTGAAAAAGAGGTGAAGGTATGGAGACTTTTGAAGAAAAGTTTTCTGTCCGTACAGACGGAAAAGCAATCCAAGAAAATGTTTTTATATTCGGCGGCGTGAGGATAACTGTTTTAACCTCGGAGCTTATACGCATTGAACGGCAGGAGGACGGTAAATTCTGCGACCTGCCGACTCAGACGGTCTGGTTCAGGTCGCTTGAAAAGGTTGACTGCTCCGCCGAAAACGAAGAAGGCGTTATTACTGTCAAAACCTCAAAATGCAGTTTCGAGATTTCAGAGAAAGGCAGTCTGAAAAAGGTCAGGCTTGCCGACGGGAGGACGGTTACGGACTTTAAAAAGGGCAATTTAAAAGGTACTCGCCGAACGCTTGACGTAACGTTCGGCAAGGTAAGGCTTGAGGACGGTGTTTTGTCACGGAGCAGAGTTGCCGTGATGGACGATTCAAAGTCCCTGATTATAAAGCCTGACGGAACGCTCGGAACTCGCAGAGATATCCTCGGCAGAGCTGAGGACGGAACGGATAAATATGTTTTCGCTTACGGCAATAACTATCGCTCCGCTCTCAGGGATTTTTACCGCATAACAGGCTCGACCCCGCTTATTCCGAGATTTTGCCTTGGCAACTGGTGGAGCAGATTTTGGGAATACGCTCAGGAAGAATATCTTTCCCTTATGAATAAATTTGCGGAGAAGAAAATTCCGCTGACGGTTGCCTGCGTCGATATGGACTGGCATTGGACGGACTGCGAACGACGCTTCGGCAATAAGGCTATGGATTATCCGAAGCCTAAGTCTCCGCTTGCAAAAATGACGGGCTCGTTTCAAAATCCCGGCTGGACGGGTTACAGCTGGAACACCGAGCTTTTTCCCGATCATATCGGTTTTCTTAACGAGCTTCACAGAAAGGGACTAAAGGTAAATCTGAACGTTCATCCGGCTCAGGGAGTACGTTTCTTTGAGGATTGGTATTCCGATTTTGCTGATTATATGGGAGCTGATAAGGCTGAAAAAGAGCCGATTAATTTTGACTTCACGGATAAAAAATATATCGGCGGACATTTCAAATTTATCAACGAGCCTTTGGAAAATGAGGGGGTTGACTTTTGGTGGATCGACTGGCAGCAGGGCAAAAAAAGCAAAATCGACGGTCTTGATCCGCTGTGGCTTTTAAACCATTATTACTGCCTTGACAGACAGAGCAAGGGTCTGAGACCGCTGACTCTTTCACGTTTTGCGGGGTTGGGATCACATCGGTATCCGCTCGGCTTTTCGGGTGACACGGCGGTCAGGTGGTCGGTATTGGATTTCCAGCCGTATTTCACGGCTACGGCGGCAAATGCAGGCTACACCTGGTGGAGTCACGATATCGGCGGACATAATTTCGGCAGGAGAGACGACGAGCTTTATCTCAGGTGGCTTCAGTTCGGAGTGTTCAGTCCGATCATGCGTTTACATTCTACAAAGGATCCGTTCATGGGCAAAGAGCCTTGGAATTTCAGCATGGATACCGAGAGGACTGCGGCTGATTTTCTCCGATTAAGACACCGTATGATCCCTTATACATATTCGATGAACAGGCTGACGGAAAAGGACGGACTTCCGCTTGTTATGCCGATGTATTACGCATATCCCGAAGATGATGAGGCCTATACGGTGGGCAACGAATACTTCTTCGGCACTCAGCTGATCGCCGCTCCGATCACTCAAAAGGCGGATAAAATTACAAAAACGGCTTCGGCTGATGTCTGGCTGCCCGAGGGAAGATACACGGATATTTTTACGGGCAGGATATATGAGGGCGGCAGAAAAATCCGTATGTGCAGGGATATGACGTCCGTTCCCGTGCTTGCCGTGTCGGGTGCGATTATACCGCTTGACGGCAGGGCGGAGGGCAACGACTGCGGCAATCCCGACAAGCTCTGTGTTTGGCTTTACCGCGGAAACGGCAGCTTCACGCTCTACGAGGACGACGGAGAAACGCTTGATTATAAAG
>JAXJRE010000134.1:0-1542 GCA_036310785.1 Acutalibacteraceae bacterium | reverse complement strand
GTCCGGAGGGATTCTCGCCAATATACACATATTGGCTTCGAACCCCCGAACGCTCTAACGAAAAAATCTCTCGTCAAAACGGTGGTATCGGATCTTTTTCCGTTATAGCGCAGAAAGCTCCATGCCAATATTCATATTGGCGGCGAGACCATTGAATTGTTTAACGTTTTTAAAATTATTTTCCGCAAGGAGTTAAACCGCTCGGCTTATGAGCAAAATAAACCAAAGGGAGGGTTATTATGGCTGTTAAAATTTCATCTGTTCAACGCCGATCACCTGCGGCGCATCATTTTATAAAGGCAGGCGACAAGCTGATAAGCGTTAACGGTCATGAAATCCGTGACGTTTTGGATTATCAGTTCTACCTTGACGAGGAAACCGAGCTTGTAATCGAAAAGCCGAACGGTAAAAGACGTACTGTTTCGCTCAGGCTCAAGGACGGCGAGACGGGGCTTGAATTTGAAACCTATCTTATGGATAAGCAGAGACGGTGTGCCAATAACTGCATTTTCTGCTTTATAGATCAGCTCCCGAAAGGACTTCGTGAAAGCCTGTATTTCAAGGACGACGATTCCCGAATGTCTTTCCTTTTCGGAAACTATATTACCTTGACAAATCTTTTTGACAGGGATATTGACAGGATTATTGAAATGCACATCAGCCCCGTCAACATCTCCGTTCACACGATGAATCCCGAGCTGAGGGTTAAAATGATGGGCAACAAGCGTGCCGGCATGGTGCTTGAATATGTAAAAAGGCTTGCCGACGCAGGTATCAAGATAAATACCCAGCTTGTGCTTTGTCCCGGATATAATGACGGCGACGAGCTGACCTATTCCCTTGAGGAGCTGGGCAAGCTTTACCCGTCGGTGCAGAGCATTGCCGCCGTTCCCGTGGGACTTACCTGCTACCGTGACGGTCTGACGGGACTTAATCCTTTCACAAAAGAACAATCTTTAGACGTAATTTCGAGAATTGATAGTTACAATTCTCAATTTATGTGTTATAATAATATGAATATAGCTTTTGCCGCCGATGAGTTCTATCTCAGCGCCGATCTTCCGATGCCGGAATACAGCCGCTACGGCGAATTTGCACAGCTTGAAAACGGCGTCGGTCTCTGGACCTTGCTGAAAAGTGAATTTGATGAAGCGATCCTGAAAATTCCCGACGGCTTTACTCTCAAAAAAGACCGCCGTATAACAATGGCAACGGGTGCTGCCGCTTTCAGGTTGATAGAATACATTGCAAAGGCTGTTGAAAAAAAGGTTGCGAATATCCGTATTGAGGTCGTGAAGATACCCAACAGGCTTTTCGGCGAGCGGATAACCGTTGCAGGACTTCTGACGGGCGGAGATATTGCCGCAGGTCTTGAAGGAACAAGCCTTTATGACGAATTGCTTATTCCTGCGGTGTCGTTAAGAAATGAAAGGGATATCTTCCTTGACGATATGTCGGTGGAGGAGCTTTCTCAAAAGCTGAAAGTTAAAGTTACTCCCGTCGAAAACGACGGATTTGAAATGCTTGATAAAATTTTAGGAG
>JAXJRE010000133.1:0-7153 GCA_036310785.1 Acutalibacteraceae bacterium | reverse complement strand
TGCCGAGGTTGACGAGCTTCAGCTTGATGAGCTTGGAATTAAACTTAAATAAACCATTTGGGCTGCCGCGCTAAGCGACAGCCCCTCACTTTATATTCTCCCGTTTTTGGTCACGGGACATTCGCATTTCACAAGTATCGTATCCTCACCTATCACGTCAATATCGTCCCACGGAATGATGAAATCCTCACTTTTTCCGAAAAGTCCCATCACCTTACCCTTGCCGTAGATTACAATGGAAACCAGACGTCCGCTGTTAACATCAAGTTCAACATCATCAACATTTCCTATCCTCGTTCCGTTCAGTTTGCATATGACCTCCTTGTTTCTCAACTCAGCTATCGAACAAGTCATACAAAAATCAACCCCTTTTTTCGGCTATTATTCACAAAGCTGTTTCTGTTGTAAAAAAGCCCGTTTTGTGATAAAATGTATCTGTAAAATTTTATTCAGAAAGGTGATATATTATGAAAAAAGTAATATCATTACTCCTTTCCGTCGTTATGGTATTCACCGTTTTCAGCGTTGCACTCACAAGCAGCGCAATGGCGGCTGACACGGCGGAAGCTACAGTTTCAGAGTCGGCGGCAGTAATGTCTATCGACCTGGGCGGACTCAAGATCCCGACCTCTTGGGACGAACTTGGCAATGTGCTTCTAAAATCTCTTTATAATGTTGCGGATCAACTGATCGACGTTATCCTTAAAGGACTTAACAAGAAGATTCCTGCCGTTCAGTTTGAGAAGAAAGAAAACTTCACAAGCGAAATGTTTTTTGAAGGCATGGAGGATTACCTCAGCGCACCTGCGGCAAATGCTGTATGGAGCCTCGGCTACGGCAGTGCTTCACTCCAGACAGGCGATGAGCTTGACGGCAAGCACTATGTCGGCGGAAGTCTTTCTTTCCCGAAGACAAAGGCGGCTACCGCAATCTATGACGACCAGCGTGTGCGTGTTATCGCAGTGAACGACGGCAGCGGCAGAGGAACAGTTGTGTTCGCCTCTCTTGACGCTTTCGGACTTTCCTATCCCGATGTTCGCGGCATCCGCAAGGAGCTTGCAGACTTTGCAACGGCTAACAACATTGTCGGCATCAACATTTCCGTTCTTCATCAGCATAGCTGTGTTGACACCTTCGGAATGAACGGCGACCTTGTTAAGATGATATTCACCAATCCGGCTCTCAATGTTATCAACAACACATTCGGAACGGATTACAAGCTTCTGAACGGTCAGAACGAGAGCTTTATGGAGCATCTTTATGATGTTACGGTTGACTCCATCAAGCAAGCTGTCAACTCAATGACAACCGGCAAGATGTACTACTCGGAGATCGAGGCCGGCGAATTTATTCACGACAAGCGTGAGCCGATGGTTTATGATACCAAGGTACACCGTTTCCGCTTCGTTCCCGACAACGGAACTAAGGAAACATGGCTTTGCAATATGGCTATCCACTGCGTCGGCAACGGTGCGGCAGGCACAGCTATCACGGGCGACTATCCCTACTATGTTGAGCAGGAAGTAAACAAGGCAGGCGCAAACTACATTCAGATACAGGGTGCAGAGCTTGCCATCACCACAAGCCACAGCAGTCTTGACATTCCCGAAGGCACTCCGAGACTTGAATCCCTCAAGATCTACGGCACGGCTCTCGGCAAGCACATTGTTGAATCCGATGCGGCTGAAACCGAGGTTGCTCCCCTCCTCAACTACAGAATGAAGGAATACTATGTTCCCGTAACGAATCAGATCCTTGCTTTTGCAGGCAAGCTCGGCGCACTTACCAACAAGGTTGTTGCGACAGACGACAATAACACAGAGCTTGAGGTTGTGACCGAGCTCGGTTATCTTGAATTCGGCACGGAGCTTGCAGTTGCTGTTATTCCCGGCGAGCTTGAGCCGGCAATCGCATACGGCGGATATCTTGACGCAGACAGCTCATGGACGGGTACAGATTTCGACTACACCACTCTTCAGGAAATTGTCGGCACAGACAAGGAGCTTCTTGTATTCGGCCTTACAAACGATCAGATCGGTTACATTCTTGAGGACAACGATTACAGCAGTATCCTTTCGGGAGTAAACGAGGAAATTATTGCAACAGGCTGTTCCGCAGGTTCAACCACAATCAATGCCTTTGAGGAGCTTGTCAACTCAATCGGAAGATAAATTATAACCCGGCATTTTTGCCCGATAACTCCGTGAGGTAAGCTTATGGCAGAAAAATGGAGCAATGAAAAAGCGTGGTCATGGTACAATGAAAGACCGTGGATACGGGGCTGTAATTTCATGGGAAGCGACTGCGCCAACCGAATTGATCAGTGGCAGGAATACGGCTTTGAACAGAAGCTTGAAACTGCAAAAATAGAGCTGAAGCTTGCGGCAGAAACAGGCTTCAACTCGATCAGAATTATTCCCGACTTTTTCGTATGGGAAAAAGAGCACGACGGATTTATGCAGCGGTTTGAACGCTATGTTGAAGCCGCTCATAAAAACGGGATATCCTGCACCGTTGTTCTGGGCAATGACTGCGTTCCGCCGAAAGAGGAAGCCATGAAACGCCTTTATCTCGGTGAGCAAAAGGTCGATTGGGGTTATCACGGAGGACGAAAGGTCTCACAGCACGGCAGCTTTGACGGGAGCGGATACTCTCTGACAGACGAGCCCGAAAACGAACAGAAATTCTGCGAATTTGTCCGTGAGCTTGTCACAAGGTACAGGGACGATGACAGGATAATAATGTGGGACGTGTTCAATGAGCCGGGCAATTCTAACCGCAAATCAAAATCCCTGCCGCTTCTGAAAAAATTATTTGAGATCATTCGTGAAATTGATCCGATTCAGCCCCTCACCGTCGGAGTCTGGAACTGTTCAAACGGTATGAGCAAGCTTTCGGAAATCGAAAAATTCGGACTTGATAATTCCGACATCGTTTCATACCACAGCTACGGTCCTTTCACCGAGAATATTGAAATTATTTATGAGCTGAAAAAGCTCGGCAGACCGATCATAAACACCGAATGGCTCGCACGCTGTTTGAAAAACAGGGTTGAGGAAATGTTTCCTCTTTTCTTCCTTGAAAAAATCGGCTGTTATAACTGGGGACTTGTCGCCGGCAAATATCAGACCTACGAGCCGTGGGAGGGAATGTGGGACAGCTACTACAACGATCCCGAAAAATCCTCGTGGGATTTTGAAAAATGGTTTCATGACCTTTACCGTCCGAGCCTTCGCCCCTACAATCCCAAGGAAATTGAGCTGATACAGCATTACAGCTCCCTTGCAGATAAGAAATTCAAAAAATAAGCATAAAAATAATCCGCTGATCGAAATCAGCGGATTTCATTTTTTCTTTAATCAGTTTTCCTGAGCCCAGATCCAAGAGACCTTTGCGCCGTCACGGCTTGCGGCTACGCCCTTTTTATTTGCGCCCTGAACAAACAGCTCTGCAAACTCCTCGGTCGGGAATTCAATAGTGCCCTTTGCTGTGAGATATTTTGCGTCATAAACCTTTTCCTCGATTGAGAAGCCGATAACCCACCAATGGAGCTGAGGCTCACGGGCAAATATTTTTCTGTTGCCCTGGTAAAGCTCAAGGCTCATAACCATCATATCTTCATCGGGAGCACATTCGTAAAACGTCGTTTTGATCTGCTGTTCGGGACGGTTGTAGATGCCTAGCTCCGCACCGTTTGATATCCAGTAAATACCCTTCCAAATCTGGAAAAGCCAACCCTTTCCGCCGTAGGTAAGGTAAATACGTTTAGTATCATAGTCATAAACCGTCAGGTTTGCCAATATATCATAGGTGATGCAGAAACCGAAATATCTCTGCCATGTGTCCGTGATCGCATAGATAACGTAACCGTCGCCGTCAAGGTTGAAGCCGAATACACCGCGGTTGTTTCTTCTTTTCAGCTCATGGGTATTGGTGTCGTAAATAAAATCGGAATTGAGCTTTTCCGAAGAGCCGTTCCTGTAATATATCATGATATAAATCTTATACACATCAGGCTCGCTTTGGCTCTGTTCCGCCTCAATGGACATATGGTCTATGCCGAGCAGATATATTCTTGCAAAGTCAAAGAAAAGTCCCTCGAGAGTTTTGCCCTGCTTACGCATTTCGTTGGCCTTATCCCTGAACAGCGGAGCAATCGTGTCAACATCAATTCTCAGCAGCTCGCATACTTTGTCCGAGCCGTCCGTAAAATTGGGAAGGCAGTTCGCAATCTGGAACGGATCAAGCGTGCCGCCCGTCTTTACCAGCCACTCGCTGAAAATGTCGTCCATAACTCCGTTGACTTCTACTCGGATCTTATTTTCATTGATGATGTTAAATCCGAATATCCTCTTGAACATAGCGTTGATGGTGTCCACGAATCCGAAAAACTGTTCGGTTGTCAGATGATCCTTTCCCTCGTTGTAGCCGGGATCGGTCTCGTCAAAAACGACCTCGCCGCTCGGTATATCGGCATCTGTCTTTGCAGAGGTAAAAATTGTTACCGTCGAGAAAACGATCGTCAGCGTCAGAAAAACCGCAATCAGTCTGTCAGTAATTCTTTTCATAAAAATTCTCCCTTCAATTATTTTCCGAAATTCGGTATACCCCGAAAACATCTTTCATTATTATTCCGTGTTCTGAATAAATATACCGATCTTCATGCTCAATACTATTACTATACATTATAAATGAATGTTTGACAAACAAAAATTTACTACACAATAATATTTTTACATTTTATTAAAATCGTCTAACCCACCTTGACAGGACGGCAAAAATGTATTAAAATATTACAGATGTAATTATATTTTGCCGGATTATAATTTCATCTGATCTGATCGTCGGAAACGAACATCCGAGGATCGGACATTATAACTAATTGATTTACTTATTAAACTAAAATTTTAAGACAGGAGGTGCATTTATACTTTGTTGACAATTAAAATATCACTTTTGGTTGTGATTATAATTGCCTGTGTTGTTGCCGCGGCGGCAGCCGGAGTTCTCATCGGTATTGTATACCGAAAGAAGGTTGCGGAAGCTACGATCGGCTCGGCTCAGCAGGAGGCTACCAGAATTGTGAACGACGCTGTTTCAAAGGCGGAGTCCAAGAAGAAGGAAGCTATCCTTGAGGCTAAAGACGAGATCCACCGTCAGCGCACAGAGCTTGAAAAAGAGCTTCGTGAAAGAAGAAGCGAGGTTCAGCGTCAGGAGCGCAGACTTGCTCAGAAAGAGGAAAGTCTCGACAGAAAGACCGAGAACATCGAAAAGAAAGACGAACAGCTCACCAACAAGCTCAAAGCCGCCGAGAAAAAAGCGGAGGAAATCGAGGTTGTCAAGCGCAGTCAGATTGAAATGCTTGAAAAAATCTCAGGCTTCAACAAGGAACAGGCTAAGGATTATCTGCTCAAAACTCTTGAGTCCGATCTCGTTCACGAGAAAGCAGTCAAGATTATGGAATATGAGCAGAAAACAAAGGATGAAGCAGACGAGAAAGCTCGTGAAATTATTGCAACGGCAATTCAGCGCTGCGCCGCAGATCACAGTGCGGACGCTACCGTTTCGGTCGTTGCCTTGCCCAACGATGAGATGAAGGGCCGTATAATCGGACGTGAGGGACGAAATATCCGAACCCTTGAAACGATTACGGGAGTCGATCTTATTATCGACGATACACCTGAGGCGATCACGGTATCGTGTTTTGATCCCGTTCGCCGTGAGATTGCAAGACTTACGCTTGAAAAGCTCATCGCAGACGGCAGAATCAACCCGACAAGGATTGAGGAGCTTTACGAAAAATCCAAGCGTGAGGTTGAACACACAATTAAGCAGACAGGTGAAAGAGCCGCTATTGACGCAGGCGTCAACGGTATTCACCCTGAACTGATTAGACAGCTCGGCAAGCTGAGATACCGTACCAGCTACGGTCAGAACGTTCTCAACCATTCTCTCGAGGTTTCCTATATCGCAGGTCTTATGGCATCCGAGCTCGGAGCCGACGTTAAGACGGCAAAACGTGCCGGTCTTCTCCACGATATCGGCAAGGCTCTCGACCATGAGATGGAAGGCTCTCATATTGAGCTCGGCGTTGAATACGCCAGAAAGTATAAGGAGAACGATAATGTCGTTCACGCTATCGAAGCCCACCACGGCGACGTTGAAGCAAGAACGATCGTTGCTTGCCTCGTTCAGGCGGCTGACGCAATTTCCGCCGCACGACCGGGAGCAAGAAGAGAAAATCTTCAGAACTATATCAAGAGACTTGAAAAGCTCGAAGAGATCACAAACTCATTCCCATGCGTTGATAAATCGTATGCTATCCAGGCAGGCCGTGAGGTTCGTATCATGGTTAAGCCTGAGGCGGTTTCGGACGATCAGATGGTACTCGTTGCCAGAGATATCGTTAAGAAAATCGAGGATGAACTGGAGTATCCCGGACAGATCAAGGTCAACGTTATCCGTGAAAACCGTGTGATTGACGTTGCTAAATAATTTTTGAAATAGAGTAAAACTGAAAGTAATCAGGCGTTTCGGAAAATCCGAAACGCCTTTTTAATTTATTCGGTTTAATAGACCTCAAAGGTTTTCAGCGTGGCGAAATCTCTTGTCTTTTCAATAACAAGCTTCAGCCGTCTTGCGTCCATTGTCGGCAGAAGACATATTTTTTTCCTGCCGATCGTTGTTCCGCTGTAAAGCTTTCTCCACTTGCCATCAAAGAAATAGTAAAGCTTGAATTTCTCAATCTGCTGTCCCGTTTCGATATTCTCGGCAAGGACAACCTTGTTGATACTCCTTACCTCTCCCATATCAAGGGTAATAACGCTTTTTTTCGCTTTCGGATCGCTGATAAAATATGATTTGCCCGAATTTATAAATCTTGCGGAATGGAGATCGTCACGGTGTCCCTCGTCCGTAAATGTTCCTCCCTCGGCAAGGTTTTCCTGAAATTCAATTCCGAGCTGAACTCCGAGAGTTACAAGATGTTCAACGTCCAACTTGTCGATCTTGCCCGTATGGGACGGAGAAATATTCAGTATCAGAGAGCCGTTGTTGCCGACCGATTTGAAGTAAACCTCCAGAGCTTTTGAAAGCACCTTGACATCAAAATTCTCGGTTTCGTGAAAAAACCAGCCCGGTCTGAGTGAAATAT
>JAXJRE010000132.1:0-2425 GCA_036310785.1 Acutalibacteraceae bacterium | reverse complement strand
CTGCAAGCGTTCGGGTGTTGTTTATTTTATCTTTTTCATTGCTTTTGTGAAGTTCAACAGAACAATCATTAAAAACGGAAATACGATACAGAAGATAAGCCCGAATTTCAGCGGCTCCATTGTTATCGCCGTGTTTTTGGTTGCCGCGTCGGAGAGCAATCCTGCAACAAGCGGACCTGATGAACAGCCCAAATCTCCGAACATTGCAAGCATTGCGAACATTGCCGTTCCGCCTTTCGGGAACAGCTTTGCGGCAAGGCTGAAAATTCCAGGCCACATCGTTGAAGCTGAAAGTCCGCAAAGACCGCAGCCTATCAGGGAGAGGATAGGAGCGGGCGCAAGAGTTGTGATGAGGTAGCTTATCAGGCAAAGTCCTGCACAGAAGCTCAGAACTTTCCGAATGTTAAGCCTATCGCCCAAAAATCCGTACAGCACTCTGCCTGAACCCATAAGCACCGCAAACAGACAGGGACCGAGCAGGTCGCCCGTAAATTTGTTCACGCCGAGACTTTTCTCCGCGAAAGCCGATGCCCACTGTGCCATTGCTATCTCACTTGCTCCGGCGCAAAGCATCAAAGCCGTGCATATAATAAAGGTCGGCTGTCTGAAAAGCTCCGAAATACGCATTTCGCTTTCTCCCTCGGGAACGGGCGGAATGATCGGCACTTTCATAAACGCAAACATATTTATGAACGGAATGATTGCCCACAGCATCGGGAGATATATCCAGTTTACCTCGCCGATAAATTTGACGGCAAATGTGGTTATGAAAACAACCGATGCTTGTCCCCAACAGTAAAAGGAGTGGAGAAGCGCCATTTCACCCGACTTGTTTTGAAGCGGCAGACCTTCAATAATCGGACTTATCAATACCTCTATCAGTCCTGAGCCGATGGCATATATTATGATGGGAATAACCAAACCGAAAAAGTGGTTTCCAAACATTCTCGGAAGAACTCCCAAAAGAATAAGTCCCGATGCCGCAAAAATATGGGCAAAAACAGTTGCCGTTCTGTAACCTGTTTTCTTGATGATCTTAACCGAGGCAAAATCAATAAAGATCTGTGAAACGAAGTTTATAAGGATAAGACAGCTTATCTGTGAATAGCTTAGTCCGAATTCCTTTTGAAAGATTACATAAAAAAGTGAAGCTAAATTATTGATGATCGCCTGCACAAAGTATCCCGTGTAGCAGGCGATCTTGGTTGATGTGTATTTTTTAGTCGTCATCGCTGAATAAATCCTCTTTATCCTTGTTAGTGTCTTTCCAATACCACCAGCGCAGCTTTTTTTCGTCCGGCTTGGGCGTGTTGGCAAAGTAAACGGCAGTCCTCATTTCGTAAAGAATAACCCTGTCGGCAACGTCGCCGCTTTCAACGCAGTAATCAAGATAAAAATTATCCGCTTCTTTCCCGATGAGCTGAGAGGTCTCCGTAATTTCAAGAGCTCTGAATGCTTCCTTTGCCTCGTCGGTCAGAAATTTCAGATCGTCAATCAGGTAATTTTTCGGCGTTTTAACTTTTCTTTTAAAAAACATTGTAACACCTCCGGTACGTTATTCTATCATAATAGAAAAAATAAGTAAAGAGTTGAAAACAAATTATTTATATGGTATGCTAATCAAGGATTTTAATACTTAGGATGAATCAAATGAAAGTAGCAAAGGACTTTTTAAAAACACATGATTTCGCTGTCGTAGACATCGAAACAACGGGACTGAGATGTCAGACCGACGATATAATTGAAATTTCGGCGGTAAAGGTTGAAAATGACATTATAACAGACGAATTTTCAAGCCTTGTTTACACCGACAAGATAATTGATCCGTTTATTTTCGGACTGACGGGCATAAATAACGCAATGCTTAAAAATGCGCAGGAGCTTTCGACCGTACTGTGCGAGCTTTTTGATTTTGTGGGCAACATGACGATCGTCGGACACAACATCGGTTTTGATATGCGGTTTATTTCGTGGAACTCAGCTCTCCTTTTCGGAGAGAAGCTGACCAACAATACCTTGGATTCTCTGCTTTTCTCCAAAGAGGTTTTGCCCGATCTGAAAAGTCATAAGCTCTCATATCTTAAAGAGTATTTCGGCATCGGCGGAGCTTCCCACCGTGCCCTCGACGACTGCCGCACGACATTTGAATTGGTTGAAATATTGAAAAAGAAGTGCTTGGATATAAATTAGACATTAGATTTTAGACGTTAGACTTTAGACGAAAAAATTAAGTTTGCACAAACTATATAAGCCTCCCCTTGAAGCAAGGGGAGGTGAATTTTTAGACCTTAGATTTTAGATGTTAGACATTAGACGATATCATTTTAAGTTTTGATGAAACCTTTGGCTCCCTTGTGTAAAGGGAGCTGTCAGCGAAGCTGACTGAGGGATTGTAAAAAACTAATGGTTTAGTCTTTCTTTTGTT
>JAXJRE010000131.1:0-4267 GCA_036310785.1 Acutalibacteraceae bacterium | reverse complement strand
ATTTCTTTGATATTCATTTATTCCGCCTCCCCGTTCGATTTGAGCATAAACACCGTATCAAGCATGATTGTTTTCGCCGCTCTGACAACGTCCTGTTTGTCAACCTTGCGTATTTCCTCTGAATATTCCTCGGGTGTTTTCATTTTTTCACGCAATATCTGAGAAGCGTACCACACACAGATTTCCTCCGGAGTATCCGAATTTCCGAGAATTGAATCGGTAAGACTTTTTATAGAAGCGGAAAAATCCTCATCGGTAAATTCTCCGTTTGCAGTCAGCGCAAGCTGATGAATGATTTCATTCTTAGCCTTTTCTTCATTTGCATCCTCAATACCGCTCTGCACCATAACAACTCCCTTTGAGTTGAACAGTCCCGCCGAGCAGTAATAGCAAAGGCTCATCTTCTCTCTTACAACAGAGAAAAGCTTGGAATAAGTTCCGCCGCCGAAAATGTCAACGGCAACCTTCATCGCAGGCATCATATCGTCCTCGTTTCTCATTCCCGTTCTGAAGCCCATAACAAGCTTGCCCTGCTTGAGAGGCATAGTCTCCGAAACATATTCGGGTTTTGGAAGACCGGGAACAAACTGGGTTTTAACGGAAACGGGGTGTCTTTCAACAGACTCAAACTTTGACTTTATAAGCTCTGCCACAGGCTGAGGATCAAGGCTTGAAACCATAACGATCTGAACAGTCGATTTTTCAAGCACATCACGCCATGCGGAATAAACATCTTCGGGAGTGAGAGCCTTTACCTCCTCAACCGTTCCGAAACGGTTGAGACCGTAAGCCTCATCTGCAAACATCGCTTCTTCGCATTTGAGCATCGCATAACGGCGTTTATCGTTAAGCTCGTTTTCAATAATCTCAATGAGAAGTCTCTTTTCCTGCCCGATAATATCGGCAGGGAAGCTCTCTCCGTCGGTCAGAGGTTCAAAAATCATCTTTGTCAGAAGCTCCGCACACCTCAAAACGACCTTATCGCCGTCAAGTGCAAAGCGGTCGTCAATGGCGGTAAGGCTGAAATTGAGAACCTGCGCCTCTCCCCTTTTTGTAACTCCTGCTGAGATCGAAGCGCCGTAAAGCTCATCAAGCTCACGGTTGAGAGAAATATAATCGGGATACTCGGCGCATCTGCGCTGAAGCATAAAAGTAAGCAAAGCCCTTGATGAGGCGTTGCTGTCAAGCGGCATTGCCAAGCTTATATTTACCCGACAGGTTTTGAATTTATCGGTTTTAACAGAGCAAAAGCGAATACCTTCGCTCAAATTCTGAGTTTTCATAGCTTCACTACCCTTTGCAATATAAAAAATCATTATTTAGTATATCACACTGTACTTAAAAATAAAAGTATTTTTTGATATGTTTTATCACTCAATGCATTTGAAGCCTCAGTTATTTTAATCCTTTTAAAATAGCATCCATCTTATCCTCGGGTATTTTTTTACCGTCGGCGTCATAAAACTCTCCGTTCTTTATAGAAGCGAGGAGTTTGCCGTCGGCATTGTAATATGTCTGCACGGTCTCGTTGCCGTTCTCGTCAAAATCAGAAGAAACATAATAGTAGCTGAGCTTGCCGTCCTTATAGTATTCGATTCGTGTTCCCCTGCCGTTTTCATCATAGCAGCCGATTTCATAATCCTCGTCGGAGCTGCCGAGCTTCTGAGCTGCCATATCCTTTCCGTCAACAACGGTCGTGTAAGGCGGCGGAAGCGTAGCCTGCGTTGTTTCTTCCGACGATTTTTCATCATCTTTATCCTTGCAGGCACATAATACGGATAATAAAACACAAAATATTGAAGTAATTACAATAATTTTCTTAATCATATTTTTCTCTCCTGTAATGTTTTATTTTATGATACATCAAACAAGTATAATTGTCAAAAATTTTTCAATTTGCTATTGACAAAAGCTAATAATAGTTTATAATATCAGTAACAATTACTATTATTGATGAGGAAAATCTATGGCTGCTGTAAAACATTCAAGACAAAGAGAAGCTATCCTCACCGAGCTTCGTTCAAGGAAGGATCACCCGACAGCCGAGGAGCTGTACCTTTCTTTAAAGCCGTATATGCCGAATTTAAGCCTCGGCACGGTTTATAGAAACCTTAATATGCTTGCTTGTGACGGAGTTATTCTGAGAATCAGCTTTAAGGGAGCGGACCGTTTTGACGGTAACAAGACGCTTCACTATCATTTTCGCTGTCTTGAATGCGGTAAGGTTTATGACATAGATATGCCGACATTCGATGGTATTAATTTAAAAGCGCAAGCGTTTGCAAAGGGACACATCAATTCGCACGAGCTTATATTCAGCGGAGTGTGCGATGAATGTCTCGGTGCAAAAGAAAATTAAATTTTGGAGGTAAACAATTATGGCAAAATGGGTATGTAGCGTATGCGGTTATGTTCACGAGGGCGACACTCCTCCGGAGAAGTGCCCCCAGTGCGGTGTTCCTGCCGAGAAGTTCCAGAAGCAGGACGAGGAGATGTCTTGGGCAGCAGAGCACGTTGTAGGCGTAGCACAGGGCGTTTCAGAGGACATCATCGAGGATCTTCGCGCTAACTTCAACGGCGAGTGCTCCGAGGTTGGTATGTATCTTGCAATGGCAAGAGTAGCTCACAGAGAGGGCTATCCGGAGATCGGTCTTTATTGGGAAAAGGCAGCTTACGAAGAGGCTGAGCACGCAGCAAAGTTTGCAGAGCTTCTCGGTGAGGTTGTTACAGATTCCACAAAGAAGAACCTTGAGATGAGAGTTGCCGCAGAGAACGGCGCAACAGCAGGTAAGTTCGACCTTGCTAAGAGAGCTAAGGCAGCTAACCTTGACGCTATTCACGATACAGTTCACGAGATGGCTCGTGACGAGGCAAGACACGGCAAGGCATTTGCAGGTCTTCTCAAGAGATATTTCGGTTAATTAAAACTTAAAAAGAGGAAAATTATTATGGATAAGTATGTATGCCCCTGCGGCTATGTCTATGATCCTGAGATCGGTGATCCCGATAACGGCGTTGCTCCCGGCACAGCTTGGGAAGATGTTCCCGAGGATTGGGTTTGCCCGATCTGCGGACTTGGTAAGGACGCATTTGAGGCTGAATAAGCACAATTTTAAAGAGACTTGCTTCGGCAGGTCTCTTTTTTCTTAAAAAAATTTTATAAGCCTTTAAGCCTTGAAAAATTCTATAAACGGTTGTATTATATAAAAAAACAAAATCAGGTGGTCAAAATGAGTGAAACAAACAAAAAGCAGAATGTAATACAGTTCATTAAGTTTGTGCTGTTCTCGGCGTCTGCCGGTTTAATTCAAATCGGAAGCTTCACGCTGATGAAAGAGGTCATTATCAAGCTGAGCTTTTTTCAGGAGCTTATGGCGGAGCATGCCGGCTTTGCAAAAATAATGAACAATGAATACGGACCGATTTATCTGATCGCCCTCATTCTTTCCGTCGTCTGGAACTTCACGTTCAACAGAAAATTTACCTTTAAATCAGCAAATAATATTCCGATCGCCATGTTAAAGGTACTCGGCTATTACGCAGTTTTCACTCCGGTTTCAACAGTATTAGGAAACTATTTCACGGCGAAATTTGCAACAACGGTCGGAATTGATTATATCGTCCTCGCCGTCACAATGGTAACAAATATGATTACCGAGTTTATATTTGATAAATTCGTTGTATTCAGAAATTCGGAAAACACAGCGGAGTAAATTGGTATTATTAGCTTCATGTGCAAACAAAAATATAATACTTACAAGGCTTCCCCTTGAGGGGAAGCTCCGCCGAAGGCGGTGATGAGGTGGAGTAAGTCTGATGAAATTCAATTTTTGCTTGATTTTAAATATTCTTACACCTCATCCGCCTCGTTCCTCGGCACCTTCCCCTCAAGGGGAAGGCTAAAATCAGACCGTAGATTTTAGACTTTAGATGTTAGAGTATTCATCAGACTTTAAATCGGTATCATCTAAAGTCTACCATCTAAAATCTAATATCTAAATCTGCAAGTCTATCCTTTCGGATAACTTGCAGTTTTTTTACCTTAAATATATGTATCTCAAAATAATTTTATCGTAATTCGATAAATTTCTATTGACATTTAATCTTTTCGATGATATAATGCAGTCAACAAACATTCAGGAGGAAAAGTTTGAAACATTGTAATTTGAGTACCATCCCAAAAAGGGCGTACGAAAACAGACCACCTTGCGGTAGCCGAAAAAATATAGCAACACAGCCTATCTAGGGGCGCAGGGGGTAACGAGAT
>JAXJRE010000130.1:0-1231 GCA_036310785.1 Acutalibacteraceae bacterium | reverse complement strand
TTTCTTCAAGCATCATTTTATTGAGATTGATTGTAAATCCGCCCTGAACAGTCGGAAGCTCGGGATATTCGTCGGCGGAAATTCCCATAATTTCATATTTGATATCGCCGCTGCGGATAACCGCAAGATTTCTTTCGTCAGAGTCGAAGGTTACTGTCTGATTCGGAATTTTACGGAGGATTTCACAAAGAATTTTTGCATTGATAATAATTGCGCCTTCTTCCTCAACCTTGGCATAGATATTTGTATTTATACCTATTTCAAGATCATAGCCTGTCAGAGAAAGACCGTTAACGGTAGTCTTTATAAGTATGCCCTCGGCTCCGGGAATTGAAGACTTTGAAGATACGGCTCTCTGCACATTCTGGCATGCGAGGGAGAGAGTTGAAGTTTCACATACAAATTTCATTATAATTCCTCCTGTTCGGATTTTTGGGTTAAATGATAAATAAATAATATAAATATTATAGTATTAGTAGTAGGGGCTGTTAAAAGTGTGGAAAACAGTAAATTTGCTTGAAACAGCGTTGATTGAAGAAAAATTTTGCAGTTGAAAAGCTGTTTAAAAAATTGTTGAAAATTTTGTTAAACGATTGTCAGTGTTGAAATGTTGAAACGTGTTGAAAGAATGTTGAAAGAATGTTGAAGAAAGTGTGGAAAATTTTTACAGATCCTGACGTCCTTCAATCGCTCTTGTCAGGGTTATTTCGTCGGCATATTCAAGGTCTGCTCCGACAGGAACACCGTAAGCAAGACGTGAAACCTTTATACCCATCGGTTTGATAAGACGTGAAATATACATCGCCGTCGCTTCGCCCTCAACCGTCGGGTTGGTAGCCATAATAATCTCCTGAATATTATCGTCACCGAGACGGGAAATAAGCTCTTTAATTGTGATTTCATCGGGACCTATGCCATTCATCGGAGAAATTGAGCCGTGAAGAACGTGGTACAGTCCGTTGTATTCCCTTGTCCTTTCAATGGCAATAACGTCCTTTGAGGACTCCACAACGCAGATCACGGAACGGTCTCTTTTTTCGTCATTACAGATCGAGCAGACGTCGCTGTCCGTTAGATCACAGCAGACCTTGCAGCGGTGAATTTTCTCCTTTGCAAGAAGTATATTATCCGCAAATCTTTTTGCGTCTGCGTCTGACATTCCGAGAATGTAAAAAGCCAATTTCTGAGCGCTTTTGTGTCCGATACCGGGCATACGCTCAAACTGTTCAAT
>JAXJRE010000129.1:0-2368 GCA_036310785.1 Acutalibacteraceae bacterium | reverse complement strand
TCTGGAAGAGTGGGAACTCACCGAGCTTACCCGGGATCCAGCTCAGAAGCATATGCGACAAGCCCTGAAGTCCCGTTGCCACAAGAGCGGAAATAACCGTTCCCGAAAGCACGTTGCCGTAATGACGGAACGACATCGAAACAGGAGTTGCAAACTCGCTGATGATGTTGAAAGGCGTCAGCACGGGCACGGGCTGAGTGAAGCTTTTGAGATAATTGAAAACTCCGCCCTTGAGCTTGTAATAGGTTATCAGGATAAATACTATTACCGCCCATCCGGCAACCACGTTGATATCCGAGGTCGGCGGAAAAATTCCGAGCATTGACGACAAACTCGAAAATGCCGAAAGTGCCAGAATACCGCAGACAAACGGAGAAAACGACTTGAAATACTCGCCCATATTCTCCTTTACAAGCTCGTCCGTTTTTTCGACGATCCATTCCGCAAAAGCCTGACGGCGTGATTCGCATTTCTCCGTCAGTCCGTGGGTAAGATAGAGACACAGGAAGAAAAGCGAGATCATAATCAGCCAGGTGTTGACCTGACTTTCCGTGATCGGAAGATCCTGTATCGGCATGGGGATTGTGAAGAATATCCTTGCGCCCTCTATCGCAACTCCGTCGGTCGCAGGTTTCGTCATAACCTGTATTGCCATTGCACAGGCAAGCGGCAGTATCATCATCAATATCAGCACGGCGTCAATCAGCTTGAAGCTCATGCTTTTTTTATTCATTCGGCGTCACCTCCATGAGTAACCGACTGTAACGGTCAGTCATTCTGCTTAAAAAGCGGTCTGAAAAGAATTGCTATCCTCGGAAAAAGGAGCGGCAGAAGCACTGCGATCGGGTTGAAGCACTTGAAAATACAGCCTACTGCGGCAAAGCCGACAAGCATCAGCATACGCAGACTCTGCGACAGCCTGACCTTTTTCCTTGCGCCCTCCTCGTCGAGCAGAACAGCCTCTTGAACGGTGTATCCCATCAGGAAAAAATTCAGCACCGCCGCCGTGAAGCCGAGCAGATTGCCGAGCGCAACCTTATAGCTCCAATAGCCGAGCAGAAGAAACACAAGCTCCATAACCGCACTGAAAATCAAGGTAAATGCGGCGATAAAAAGCGTCTCTTTCCTGACGGTAGCGTCTATCTTTTTCATTTTGGGCATCACCGTACTTTCCGTAAAGATAATATCCATATGCGTTTTATTATATCATATTGTTTTCGCTAAGTCTACATTATTATTCAACAAAAAGCAAAAAGTTCAACAACAAGTTGAAATTGTGTAAAACCTCTCGGAAGCATAAAAATCACAACATTTCAAAACGGACTGTGCCTTGTGGGGAACAGTCCGTTTTAATTGTGTATGTTACGCTTTGTTTTTGCCGAGGGCTCTCTCAAGCCATATCGTTCCGATATCCATCGCATTGTAAAGTCCGTGCTTTTCGCTCTTTTTAACAATGCGCTCCTTCGGGCGGCAATCGGGATCGGTGTTGAGAAGCTGGATCAGAACTCTGTCGGAAACCTCAACCTCACCCTGCATTTTCTTGCTTGTGATCTGGAGCAATATGACGAAAGGATCGTTCATATTTCCGTAGTAGATCATATTTCCACATCGGACAAGAGGCTTGCCCCTGTAGGTGAGAAACTGATCTCCCTTTTTCTTAACTGCCATTTATATCAGCCTTTCTTAATCTTTGAGATAGTTTTTAACCAAGGACTGGAGCAACTCGTCACGGTCTATCCTGCGGATAAGACTCCTTGCATTGTTGTGAGTGGTGATATAGGTCGGATCCTCGGAAAGGAGATAACCGACGATCTGACTGGTGGGATTATAGCCCTTTTCACTCAGCGCATTGTAGACAGCTTTCAGAGTCGATTTCATTTCTTTCTCGTGGTCTTCCTTTATCGAAAACTGAATAGTTTTGTCCGTCATTGCAAACACCTCCGCTTAGTTACATTTTATTATATACCAAATCGGAGAATATAACAAGTAGGAAAACGAAGATATTTTTAAATTTTTTGTAAACGAATTGTTTTTGCCTATATCAAAACATGTTTACTGCTCTTTTACATAGGTTACGGAAACGGACTCTGCGTTTTTCTGAACAAGAGTCATTTCACTTTCCGTCAGCTCAAGGATATATGTGTTGCTGACGGTCACTCCCACAAGATTTGCATAGTTTATCTGAATCTCACACTGTCCGTTTTCGTTCATCGCTAAGGAATAGGTTCCGTCCGCAGTAAAGCCTACAAGCGATATCTTCACGCTCAAAGAATCGACAAATTCATATCCCGAAGCCGAGCTGAGCTTTGAAGTCCATTTGCCGAGCAGAGCGTTCGCATAGCTCTGAGTATCTCCCGAAACAGCCGAG
>JAXJRE010000128.1:0-6815 GCA_036310785.1 Acutalibacteraceae bacterium | reverse complement strand
GGGAACATATCGACGGGATGGATTTTTTTGACCTTATAGCCGTTACGGGTGAGGTAGGCGAGGTCTCTTGCCTGAGTTTCGGGGTTGCAGGAGATATAGACGATCTTCTTCGGGCTGAGTGTGATTACGGAGGAAAGAAACGCCTTGTCGCTTCCTGCCCTCGGCGGATCCATAAACACAATGTCCGCTTTTTCGCCGTCAGCCGCCATATCCGTCATAAACTCGCCTGCGTCGGCACAGTAGAAACGAATATTTTTAATGCCGTTGAGCTTTGCGTTTTCTATCGCATCGTGCACCGCATCACGGTTGACTTCAACACCGATAACCTCTTTTGCCTGCTTGGCGGCGACGATGCCGATCGTGCCGATGCCGCAATAGGCGTCAATAACCGTTTCCTTGCCTGTCAGTTCGGCAAATTCCATTGCTTTCATATAGAGCTTTTCGGTCTGCACGGGATTTATCTGATAAAACGATTTTGCGGAAATTGAAAAGTCACAGCCGCAGAGCGTGTCCGTAATCTTGCCCTTGCCGTAAAGCACCTTTTCTGTTTCGCCGAGCACCATACTCGTGTCGGAATTGTTGATATTCTGAATTATCGTTGTAATTTCGGGGTGGGATTCAAGCAACTCCTTTACAAATGCGTTCTTTCCGGGAAAGACGACCGTGCCCGTGACGAGGACGACCATTATTTCGCCGCTTTTAAATCCGCGCTTGACAAGCACATGACGCAGAAATCCCGTGCCTCTGTCCTCGTTGTAGGCGGTCATACGGTATTTCGGCATCATTGAGCGTATCGTGACGATTATTTCGTCCGCTTTCCTGTCCTCAATTTTGCATCTGTCGATGCAGACAATTCGGTGAGACTTGGACTGATAAACTCCCGATATGATTCTGCCGCCACGTGTTGAGCCGAATGCCGCCTGCACCTTGTTGCGGTAATGGTACGGGTGTTCCATACCGATGATTTTGTCAACATGGCAGTATTTGCCGAGGAGCTTGACTACCTTAGCTTCCTTGAAGCCGAGCTGGCGTTCGTATGTCATATTCTGAAGCTGACAGCCGCCGCATTTTCCTGCGACGGGACAAAAGCTCATTTTCTGTTCTTTTTTCGATCTTTTATCGTTCATCTTTTTGTTCCTTATTAAATATGTTGCAGACTGCGATTGCCGACGTGCCGAGCAGGGCAATGACGATCCAGCTTGTTATTGTACCGTTCCAGCCGAATTTGTCGGAGAGAAGCGCAAAGCCGTATGCCGATGCCGCAGAGCCTACATAGGTCATAAAATTGAGTGTTCCCGAAAGCTCGGAAACATTTTCGTTGTTGCCGTAAATACCCGGCAGAAAGCTTATCAGCACAAGATTTACACCGTGCATACAGGCTACGATCAAAGCCGACATCAACGCCGTGAGAATGACGGAGCGGCCTCCGCCGATAACAAGAACAACTGCGGCGAGTGCGCCCAATGCAAAGATTGAAAATACGCATCTGAACGGCCTTTTGCCCGTCTTGTTGTAATAAAGCGAGGTGAGACTGAGGCTGAGATATGAAAAAACGGGAATAGCCGCACCGGTCAGAATGGATTTTTCACTGCTGAGACCGAAGGCTTCGTATATGTAGGTCGGAAGCCAGGTTGTAACTCCGTCACGAAGCACACCCTGGAAGAATATTGCGGCGAGGGTGAATACAAGCAGACCGATCGGCATCGCAGGGGAGTGCTTTGCTCTTTTCTTTACTGTCTTTTGCAGAGCATAGGTGATGTCTGCCGTTTTTTCGATTTTCGTCAGAATAATAAACCACACAAAAGCCATTGCCACACCGCAGAAAGACGTGATGAAGAAAACGCCTTTCCAGCTCCAGACGGAAATTACGGCAGGGGAGAGCAGATAAATCAGTATTGTTGCGACTGTACTGCCGAGACTGACACGAACACAGCCCTTGTTGAAATCGTCCTCGTTCATCGCCGTTTTCATTATCTTTATCATCGGCGGCCACATAAGTGACTGGGCAAGTCCGTTTACACCCCAGACAAGGCACATCGGCACGGCACCCCTGACAAACGGAATGAGCAAATTCATTACCGCAGTAACCGAAAAGCCGATAGTTATCAGCCTTTTGGGATCAAAGCGGTCGCCGAGCTTGCCGCTGACAAGCTGACCTACGCCGTATGTGATGAAGCCGACCGTTGTGACTGCGCCTGCCGCAGTTTTTGCGATATATCCGTCGGATATTACGGCGGCGATTACGGCGGCAAAATTTATTCTTGTAAGATAGCTGACGAAATAGGCAAGGGAGCAGAGATAAATCAGTTTTTTTGAATATTTTGCGTCAAGCTTCATCGGTCGTTCTCCTTGGGCTTTTTCATGGTAAGAGAAATACGCTTCTTTTCGAGGTTTACATCAAGCACCCAAACCGTGACTATCTGTCCGACCTTGAGTACCTCGGACGGGTGTTTAATATAGCGGTCGGTGATCTGTGAAACGTGGACAAGTCCGTCCTGATGAACTCCGATGTCGATGAATGCGCCGAAGTCGATAACGTTCCTGACCGTGCCCTTCAATTCCATACCTTTTTTCAGGTCTTTCATCTCCATAACATCGGTACGAAGCATCGGCGGCGGAAGCTCGTCACGGGGATCACGTCCGGGACGGGAAAGCTCCTTTACAATGTCCTGCATTGTCGGAACGCCGACTCCGATCTTTTCGGCAACCTTTTCTTCTCCAAAAGAGGCGATTTTTTCATTTATTCCGTCAAGCTTGTTATTTGCGGCGTCGTTCACCGTGTAACCGCAGGTTTCAAGCAGAGCCTTTGCGGCGGCATAGCTTTCGGGGTGAACACCCGTGTTGTCAAGCAGATTTTTGCTTTCGGGCACACGCATAAATCCGGCGCACTGCTCAAAGGCCTTTGCGCCGAGCTTGGGAACTTTTTTAAGCTGTGAACGTGAGGTGAACGCTCCGTTTTCCTCACGGTAGGAAACAATGTTTTTCGCAACGGTCGAGTTTATTCCCGCAACCCTTGTCAACAGGGACGGGGAAGCGGTGTTTACATCAACTCCGACCGTGTTTACCGCATCCTCAACAACTCCGTCAAGGGCATTGTTCAGCTCCTTTTGCGGCATATCGTGCTGATACTGACCTACACCGATTGCTTTCGGATCTATCTTGACAAGCTCTGCAAGGGGATCCTGAAGACGCCTTGCGATTGAAACTGCGCTCCTGAGCGAAACATCAAACTGGGGAAATTCCTCGGCGGCAAGCTTAGAGGCGGAATAGACCGAAGCTCCTGCCTCGCTGACGACCATATATTTTGCGTCGGTGTCAAGCTCTTTGAGAAGCTCGGCGGTGAAGATTTCCGTTTCCTTGGAGGCTGTTCCGTTGCCGATCGCAATTATCTGAACGCCGTATTTTATGATAAGATTCTTTATAAATGTCTTTGCCTGCTCCTGACGGGCGGCGGAGTGGGTGATATATGCAACTCCCGTGTCGAGCACCTTGCCTGTTGCGTCAACAACGGCAACCTTGCAGCCCGTGCGGACTCCCGGATCGAGACCGAGGGCGACCTTGCCCTTGACGGGCGGCTGGAGCAGAAGCTCCTTGACATTGAGTGAGAAATTCTTTATTGAAGAAACGTTCGCTCTTTCGGTTAAAGCGGAACGGATTTCACGTTCGACTGACGGGAAGATAAGTCTGTCGTAGGAATCAATGCCTGCTTCACGGACGGTATCGGTGCAGGGCGAGCCGTTGTCGCCGAGAGTTTCGGAGGCGATGACATTGAGAGCCTTTACTCTGTCGAGCTCAAGGCTGACTTTCAGGAAATCCTCTTTTTCTCCTCGGTTGATGGCAAGCACCCTGTGATCGGCGATCTTGCTGACAGGCTCGGAATAGTCGTAATACTGCTCGTAAACGCTGTCCGCTTCGGGATCGCTCGCCTTGACCTTAACCGTTCCGACAACATTCAGCAGGTTTTTCAGTCTGCGGCGAATGTCGGGCATATCGGAAATATCCTCGGCGATGATATCCATTGCGCCTCGGAGAGCGTCCTCTGCCGTGGGAACTTCTTCGGTTATGTAGTCCTTTGCAAGCTCAAGAGCAGTCGGGCTGTTTGCCGTCTGGAGATAAACAGCCTGTGCAAGGGGTTCAAGTCCCTTTTCTCTTGCAACCGAGGCTCTCGTCTTTCTTTTGGGCTTGAACGGACGGTAAATGTCCTCAAGCTCGGCGAGGGTTGCCGCTTTTTCGAGAGCGGCGGAGATTTCGTCCGTCAGCTTTTCCTGAGCTTCGATGGACGAGCGTATCTCCTCACGGCGCTTGTCCAGATTGCGGAGATATTCCAAACGCTCGGAAATTTCACGGAGCGTCTGATCGTCAAGAGTGCCGTGAGCCTCTTTTCTGTATCGTGCGATAAAGGGGATAGTGTTGCCGTCGTCAATGAGAGCGACAACATTTTCCACCTGCCATTTTTTGAGCTTAAATTCGTTTGTAAGGGTGAGAATTATATCCATAAATTACCTCGTTTTGATCTGTCTGATATCCGAGCCGTCAAAGTAGAGCATAACGTAATTGCTGAGTATTCTTGAAGCAATTCGTTCGCCGTAGGCTTTTGTGAGCTGTTCGGGCATGAGATTTGTGCTGATGATTGTCGGCTTGCCCTCAAGCTCCCTCGAATTGACTATGTTATAGAGGGCGGAAACGGTGAACTGAGTTGTAAATTCCGCTCCGAGATCGTCGATTATCAGAAGATCGCAGTCAAGTATTGTTTCTTCGGTGTTTGCATCGGCTTTGCCGAATTTATCTTTTTCAAGCTTGTTAAAAAGGTTTTGTGCCGAGGAATAGATCACTCCGTAGCCTTCCTCGACAGCCTTTCCTGCAATGGCAAGGGAGAGGTGAGTCTTGCCGAGTCCCGTTTTGCCGTAAAGAAGCAGGCTCGGAGAACGGCGGCTGAAATCGGCGGCATATTCCTTGCAGTAGTTCAGCACGCTTTCCATTCGTTTTTTCGGACTTGTTCCTGCTCCGTCGGGATAGAAATCGAGCTTGAAATTGTCAAAACGGCAGTTGCCGACAGGGAGCTTTGAACAGAGCTTTTCATACTCTATGGATTTAAGAAGCTCCTTGAAGCAGCCGCACATTATTCCGCTGACAAAGCCCTTGTCCTCACATTTTTTGCAGGTGTAATGCACATCGAGCCAATCCTCGGGAAAGCCGTTGCTTTTGAGAAGCAGACGGCGCTGAGCCTGAGCCTCGAGATTTATTTCGGAAAGCTTCTGTATGTATTCCTTTGCGTCTGCCGCACCCATTCCTATCGCCTTGATAGTCGCAAGCCCTGCCCGTGACATTTTTTCTTCGGCTTCAAGAATTTCGGGAGCAGTCTCAACGGCAATTCGGTGATGCTCCTCACGCTCGGCAAGAGCACGGCTTCGTCTTTGAGCCAGCTCCTGTTCCGCTTTTTTGTAGGTTTCTTTGCTGTATGCCATTGTCAGCTTCCTTTCCTGTAAACCGGCAGAGCCTCGCCTCTGTGGTTAAATTCATTGATATCGTATGACGCACCCGTTTCTTCGGCAGGCGCTTTCTTTCTGCGGTAATCTTCCTTTTCCCTTTCAACATCTTCGGGAGTCTTGATACCCTTTGATTTCCAGTTCATAAGTATCTTGTTCATATAGGGAAAGCTTATACGGCTTGTGTGGTTGAGCATTTCCTCGTAGGCGAGATATATCATTTCGACGTTGAATTTCAGCTCGACCGACCACGTTTTGAGATATGCCGACTGGGAGGAGGAGGGACGGGGATTCTGAATACCTGTCATCTCTGCAAATTCACTCCACAGCTTGTTGCAGGAATTGAGTATTTTTATCTGCTCGTCCGCCTTTTCGATGGTGTCTATCTCCATTTCACCCCAGCTTTTTCCGACCTTTGATATGTAGGAAAAACCGCTCTTGCCAACCGATTTGCAGTAATCGACAAGCATATAAATAACTTCAATCGGCAGACCGTAGTGGTCGTGCATCATCAGCAGTATGCTTCGGCTGTCATAGCCGAGGGTTTTGCCGAGCATCTTCTCAATGTCCGAGAACATATTAAGAATTTCGGGATTTTCCTTACAGCGTGCGGAGATCTGCTCTCCCGTCGGCTTTGATGCGGAAATTTCTCCGAGCTGTTTCTGCGCTTCCGTTTCCTGCGGCTTTGCTTGTTCAACGGGAGCCGGAGCAGGAATGGCGGTCTGGTTATCGCTTATCAGAATACCCCAGCCTGCGATGACGGTTAGTGCATCCTCAACGTCTGCTTCGCTGTAACCGATCGCCGCCGATATCGCTGACGGATCAATCGGATCGGACATATGACGGCATATCCACAGAAGCGTCTTGAGCTGAGACGCACTCGCTAATTTTATGTAGTTATCCACGACCTGCGACGGCACGGCAAACATCGAGCCGAGAACAGCGGAATTGAAAATATACGGCATTGAAAACATCCTTTATAATAAATTGCAATTACCATAACATTATACACTTTTACGACGCAAAATTAAACAGAAAAATTATATTTTACACGTCCCGTAAAAATATACAAGAGGTTGTGGACAACCATATTTTTAATCACAATTTGCTCGACAAAAATGCCAAAAATCCGAGCTTTGCCGAAAAATTTCATTATTAAAAAATCTGACTTGTTTTCTGCTCCAAAGAATGGGTTTTAATAACAAAAAGCTTAAATGACAAAGTGAAGTTAGGGTAAATATATCTCTTTCACAACAAAAAGCCAAATAAGCGGTTTTATGTGGCTTTTAAGAGGATATATACCCTAAAAAAAGCCGAAATTTAATATAT
>JAXJRE010000127.1:0-4499 GCA_036310785.1 Acutalibacteraceae bacterium | reverse complement strand
TTATCCCCTCCGTCTCGTCGTTCCTCCTCGACACCTTTCTCGCTGCGGCTCGGTCACGCCACGGCTCTGAATGTCCACCGGACATTCATTCACTCCCGTGGCGCCGCTTCGCTACCTTGCAACAAGGGGAGGCAGAATCGGTTTCTGCAAACTTTAAAGTTTAATCGTCTAAGGTCTAATGTCTAAAATCTAACGTCTACGTTCTGCCTTCCCCTTGAGGGGAAGGTGGCCCGACCAAAGGTCGTGACGGATGAGGTGCAAAATTAGACGGTAGACATTAGATGTTAGATTTTAGACGAGAAAATTTATAGTTTTTATAAACCATAAAAGATTAACTAAGACATAGGTTTTTTGTCAATCCCTCAGTCACTTCGTGACAGCTCCCTTTACACAAGGGAGCCGGATAATTTCATCGAAATTTGAAACTTAAACGTCTAAGGTCTAATGTCTACAATCTAATGTCTAAAAAAGCCTCCCCTTGCAACAACAAGAGGAGGTATTTTTCATATCAATCTCAACCGATTACCGTAACCTTATACGCTTTTATTGTCTTGGGATTATCCTTTACAATTTTACCGTCATACGATATTTCGAGCGTTGCGCCGATTGTAAGATCTTCACGGCTCAGCTCATTGCCGTCCGCATCGTAGATCTTGTCCGAGCCGCCCTTAAACTTGACGTAAAGTCCGTTCTTGTCGTAAAGGTCGGAATAAACTCCGCCGAGATCCTGAACTTCAACAATAAAGTCCTTGCTGTCATCGGTATTATTGATGCTGTAATTTGCAATTATTGTATTTGCGTTTTCTTCCCCGTCAGAGTTACTGCCGCAGGACGAAAACAGGAAAAGTCCCATAAATACAACAAGCGCAACCGAAACGATTTTTTTCATTTATATCGCCTCTTTATCTCCATGACATATAGACGGTCTTACCGTTCTCGTCAAGAGCATATTTTGCCGTCTTTGTTGATTTCTCAAACTCTGCCGCAGAAACCTGTGTGAACTTAACCGAACGTGTTCTCTTGGGAGAATTATGGTGGATTGTTGTTGTGTTCTCAAGTCCGCCGATGAAAGCCTGAGCCTGCTCGGGTGTGTCAAAATTGAAAGTAACCTGAACCATGAGCTTCTTTGTTGCGTCCTCGTTAACAACATAGCTGCCTGCGCTGAGCGTTCCGGGAGTGAAGCCCGTGAGCCACCATGTCTTTGACGGTGATCTCTTGAAGAGGAGATCGTACTTGTTCTGATTGTCGGCATTCTGTCTGTAAACCTTCATGCTCATGTTGAGCTTCTCCTCGTCGGTTACACAGTCATAATAAGAGCTTGCGGTTGCGTTTTCCTTACGGTTGTAAAGACCGACCTCGGCACCGATGAGGACAAGACCGTACTGACCTTTCCAGAACTGAATCATCCATTCGTTGCCCTGATAGTTAAACTTAACACGGATCGTATCGTAGGAAATAGCACCTGCTCCGGCAAAGTTGTCATAGGTCTCCTCATAGCCGAAGTTTCTCTGCCAAGCATCCTCGGCTGTAATAAAAACTTGATCTTTCGTATTATACTTAAATCCAAAAAGACCTCGATCTTCTCCTTCAGGATTTTGTGTCGTAATATCTCCTGTTACAGGATCATAATAAATATCAATCGCTTCAGAAAAGTTTTTCATGCTCACTTTGATATCCTGTAACAATTTCTTATAGTCAATAGACTTCTTCGTTGTTGACTCAGTATTGGAGCCGCCGTTCGAGGAATTTCCGTTAGACGAATTTCCGTTTGAGCCGCCTGAACTGTTGCTGCCATTGCTTGATCCGCCGCTGCTACCGCCGTAATTAAAGTTGCCCGAGCTTGATCCGCCGCTGCTGCCGCCCGAAACATAGCCTGCATTTACATCCATCGTCTGAATAGTGTTGCCGCTGTCGTCAATAACATCAATCTGGTTTGCGGTCTGGTCATACTTCCACTGATTTCCGCAAGCGTTGCAGGTATATGTACCGTTGCCGTCGTCTGTAATATCCGTTGACTGGCAGATGGGACAGCAAAGCTGATTTCCCATATCGTCAACTACCGGTGCAACCGCACCGTCATTTTTCTTTGTCTGTCCGATAAAATTACATCCGGGCAATATAGTCAGAACAATGAGCGTAAGAACGCAGATGATCGAAATGATCCTTAATGATTTTCCTTTGTTTTCCATCTCTTCTCCTGAACCTCCGTAAATTTTTTACTATTATAACATACTCTACATAAAAAAGCAACCGCTGTTTTAATATATAAAATTATTGACTAAATCGACATTATTGTATATAATACTTATAATAATATAATAAATTTCTCCGGGAGTTTTTTTATGCGCGAGTTAAATTCCGATTCATTAAAACCAATCATTGACGCTTTTCCGTTTGAGGGCGAAATTACCGATATTGAATATACAGATACGGGACTGATAAACTCAACCTTTGTGCTGACCTTTTCGGACGGCAATCAGAGCTTTAAATATGTCCTGCAAAAAATCAATACCAATGTGTTCAAAAAACCGGACGAGCTTATGTCAAACATAATGAATGTAACGGGTTTTCTCCGCAACAAGATCAATCTTTCCGGCGGAAACGCACAAAGAGAAACACTCACCTTTCTCTATACAAAGGATAATTCGCCTTATTACCTCGATAAGGACGGAAACTGCTGGCGCAGCTATACATATATCGGCAAGTGCTACACCTGCGACAAAATCGGCTCCGAAATCAAGGCTTTTCGTTCGGGCAAGGCTTTCGGCAAGTTTCAGAAAATGCTTTCCGATTTCCCTGCGGCAACCCTTTTTGAGACTATCCCCCATTTTCACGACACCCCGTCGAGATACGAAGCATTGAAAACCGCTGTTTCGGATAATATTTCCGGAAGACTTGATAATATAAAAGAAGAACTTGACTTCGCTTTTGACCGTGAAAAGGACGCTTCAAAGCTTGTTGATCTTGCCGCCGAGGGTAAAATCCCGATGAGAGTCACACATAATGACACAAAGATAAACAATCTTCTTTTTGACAGTATAACCACTGAGGCAATATGCGTTATCGACCTTGACACAATAATGCCCGGTCTGTCGCTTTATGACTTCGGTGACAGCATACGTTCGGGCGCAGTCACCTCAGACGAAAACGAAAGGGATCTGAACAATTACAAGCTCAACATCGACCTTTTCAAAAAGTACACCGAGGGCTTCCTCTCCGAAGCGGGACAGGCTCTCAACGAGGAGGAAGTCAAGAACCTTGCTTTCTCCGCAAAGCTGATGGCTCTTGAGTGCGGAGTAAGATTTCTCACCGACTATCTCAACGGAGACACTTATTTCAAAACAGATTATCCCGAACACAACCTTGTCCGTGCCCACACTCAGTTCAAGCTTGTGAAAGACATTGAGGAGCATATGGACGAGCTTAACGAATGTGTTGATGAGATATACAGGAGGAGTATGCTTGAAGCCTGAGAAAAAAGGGTTAATTGCAATTTCTGCCGTACTGATTGCCGTGATAGTTGCGGCTGTAATTATTATTCCGACAGTCCGACGCAATTCCGTTTCCTCATATATGCGTGAAGATCTCAGCAATGTTGACAACATTTCCCTGATCTCCCATTGCAGCGAGGTTGACGGAACAGTCAACTCCGTAGCAGGCTTCAAGGAGAGCGTTCGTCTCGGAGCAAATGCGGTCATTGTTGACCTCTGTTTTAAAAAAGACGGTACTCCCGTAATGACCGACAGCTATTCCGAAATCGACAGCGCAGAAAAGGTTGAAGCTCTCTTTGCCGCAATGAATGAGGAAAAATTCAATTCCGCTTGCGTTTACCTCAATATCGTACAGCTTTCCGACATTGCAAAGCTGAACAGTCTTGCGGTCGAATACAATGTTGTAAACCGGGTATTTCTGACGGGAATTGACGCCGACAGATACGAGCTTATCGGAACTGACGATACAATTCTCCCCTTTCTGATAGATTACACCTTTACCTCCGAGGAGCTTGACAGCGTCAAAAACGGAAGCTTTTCCAAGCCGGAGGCCCTTGAAAAGACCGGTGCTTCGGGACTGGTGACAGACTATTCTCAGCTCTCCGACGAGCTTGTCGAAACGCTCAACGATTACGGCATACTTTTTGCCGTTGACGGAATTGAAGACACCCCGGATATGTGCAAGGCTCTGCTTTGCGGCGCAAACAACGTTATTGTTAAGGATATAAAAAAATCACGGGAAACCGTTGATGAATGGACTCTTGAAATGCAGGAACGCTACAAGGAGTCCGTGGATAAATCAATCAAAGCTCTTTCGCAAAAATCGAAAGACAGATAACAGCATTTTTTTACAGGAGTGGTTACTATGGCAAAAATACTCATTGCCGACGACGAAAGCAAGCTTCGCAGACTTGTATGCGATTTTCTCAGACGTTCCGGTCATACGCCCGTTGAGGCAAGCACCGGGCGAGAGGTTCTCGAAATCTTTAATTCGGACGAGAAAATCGA
>JAXJRE010000126.1:0-8403 GCA_036310785.1 Acutalibacteraceae bacterium | reverse complement strand
TTGCAAGGCGTGCAATTCGTACGGCTTCGTCGGCGGTTCTCGCTCCGCTTGTGTTGGGAAGCAGAGTAATGCCGTCGGGGATATAGTCGAGTATGCTCTCCTGATCCTTTGTGTTGGTGCGTCGCACGGCAAGAGTGATTATTTCCGCTCCTGCGTCCTTTATCGCCGCCTCAATAAGCTTCATCGAGTATTTACCCGATCCGAGAATAAAACGTGAATTAAATTCATATCCTCCTATCACAAGCTTATCGTCGTTCATTGGTATTCCTTCTTTCTTTTATATTTTGCCGGCTAATATTTGCAGGACGGCATGTGCCTGATGCGCCGCACACAGCATAACTCTGGAGGAGAAAAGTCCCTCCGAGCTGTTGACGTCGCTCACTCCGTCACCGCAAAGATAGAATTTGTCGGTTATTTTTCTTGTTCTGATGTCGTTGGCATTTCCTATTCCTGCCATACCCGATGCGGCAACATAGTATTTGTCGGGCATTTTCTCAAGCACAATATCCGTCAGCATCGCCTTACATTCCGCATTGTCAAAGGCTTCGCAGATTATGTCCGCATCCTTGAGAAGTTCGAAAGCGTTGCTTTCATCTATGCGCAAAGAATGAGTTTGCAGTTCAACATAGGGTGCATTCTCTTTCAGATTTTCGGACAATGCCTCGGTTTTGAACATTCCGATCTGGCTTGCCTTGTATTGCTGGCGGTGCAGATTGGTTATGTCCACACGGTCAAAGTCTATGAGAATAAGTCTGCCTATTCCTGCACGGGCAAGCGAAACGGATATGTTTGATCCGAGACCGCCCAGACCGCACACGGCAACGGTTGCCGCCGAGAATGTCTGCTGAAGCTTTTCGCCGTGCCGCTGAGCTAAAGCCTCGGTCAGCTCTTCTTTTGTCGGTATCAAATTAACCGCCTCCTACGAAGCTGACAACTTCAATAATGTCGCCGTCGTTTATCAACGTGTTTGCGTATTGAGCTTTCGGAACGATTTCACCGTTTATTTCAACCGCAATCCGACGGGTGTCGAAGCTTGTCGTTTCAAGATACTCCGCAAGCGTTTTTCCTGCGGCATTTTCCTGATTACCGTTGATTTTAACCATATTCAAACCTCCCTGAAAACAGAAACGGGAAGCAACCGATCCGGATGCTTCCCGCAAATGATTTTATTATCAGGTGTCCCTACGTTGGCATTATCCAAATCAGGTTATCGGTCGGAGGTCAAACCTCCCTCTCAGCCTGTAACACAAGCTCCCGTCTGTTTAATTGTTACTGTTATTATATACCCATACCTCGCAAAATGCAAGCATTTTGTATGAAGGAGTTTACCTGTTTTCCTCTGATTCTTTGAGCGGTTTAATAGTTGTCTTATCAAGCACGGCGAAGAAAACGACCGAGGAGAGCACAGCGAAAATCTCGGCGATTGGGTATGCCCACCACACAAGGTCGTTGTTGCCGACAGAAAGTCCGTACCTTGCCAGAATATATGCCGTAGGAATAAGGACAACGAGCTGACGGATAAAGGACATAATCATTGAAAATACGCTTTTTCCGAAAGCCTGAAATACTGCGCTGAGCGCAATGTTCATTCCTGCAAACAGGAAGCTGAGACTGATTATCCTGAGCGCAGGGATTCCGATATCAAGCATCTGAGGTGTTGCGGAGAAAAAGCCGAGAAGCACGTTCGGCAGGGCAAAGAAAAGAATTGCTCCGAACACGCTGAACACCTCCGCATAGATAACCGAAAGCCTGATTGTTTTCATCATACGGCTCTTGTATCTTGCGCCGTAGTTGTACGCAATAATCGGAATAACGCCGTTATTAAGCCCGAAAATCGGCATACAGATGAAGCTGTTCAGCTTAAAGAACGCACCGAAAACATTGACGGAAAGCTCCTTGCCGAGCGTGTAAACTATGAGTATTTTGTTCATAAAATAGGTCATTACCGAGCCGATCGCAACCATAAGAATGGACGGAACACCGATTTTATAAATTTCACCTATCAACCTGCCGTTGGGCTTAAATTTTTTGAAGTTAAGACAGATTTCGGGATTTTTCCTGTGATTGAAGTAAACCGCAAGAATGAAAGCGATAATCTGACCGATGACCGTTGCGATTGCCGCTCCGCTGACTCCGAGCTTGAAAACGAAAATAAAAACGGGATCAAGAATGATGTTCGCTATTGCGCCGACTCCCTGAGTAATCATTGTGTAGAAAGTCCGTCCCGTGGATTGCAGAAGTCTCTCGTACATTATCTCAAAGAAAATTCCGAAGCACGCTCCGCAGCAGATTCTGAGATATTTTTCGCCCTCGTCGATGATATAGGGAACATCGGTCTGAGAGCTGATGAAAAGCCTTGAGCCGAAAATACCGAACAGGAAAAACGCTATTGAGGTGACAAGCGCAAGAAAAACTCCGTTCTCTGCAATTCGGTTTGCACGCTCACCGTTTCTTTCTCCGAGAGCACGGGATATAAGCGCGTTCACGCCAACCGCCGTACCCGTTGCAAAGCCTATCATAAGATTTTGAGCAGGGAACGAGAGCGAAACCGCAGTCAGCGATTCCTGATTTACCATTGCGACAAAAACGGAATCGACAATATTGTAAAGCGCCTGGACGAGCATGGAAATGATCATCGGCAGCGACATATTTATAATGAGCTTGTTTACGGGCATAACACCCATTTTGTTTTCTTTCATACGTCCTCTCCTTTTCACTCGAACGCTCATATTATAACATAATTTGAAAAATTTTTCCACACAAACATAATTATCGGTTTCAAAAGTATTTTGTGCAGTTTTCCGCAAAAATCCTCCCGTTGAGCAGAAACTTAACGGGAGGAAATTATATTCTGTTATTTTATTCGGCGATTGTTTCCTTGAGGATCTGAATACCCTTTTTAAGAGTTTCCCAATCAATGTTGAGGGAGGGAAGAAGTCTTACCTGTGTTTTTGCCGTGAGTACAAGCACGCCCTTTTCGATGCAGGCGTTGACAATCTCCTTGGCAGGCTTTTCGGTTTCAACGCCGATCATAAGGCCGAGGCCGCTGACCGATTTAACGCCCTTTGTGCCCTCAAGCTCCGAGAAGATGTATTCGGATTTTTCCTTAACCTCGCTGAGAAGCTTGTCATCAATGCGCTTGATAATGTTGCAGGCACCTGCACAGCAAACGGGATTTCCGCCGAAGGTTGAGCCGTGAGAGCCTGAGGTGAGAACATTCTCAACTCTCTCGCCGAGCATTGTTGCGCCGATCGGAAGACCGCCGCCGAGTCCCTTTGCCGTTGAAACGATATCAGGCTCAATTCCGTAATGCATATAGGCGTAAAGCTCGCCTGTTCTGCCGTTGCCTGTCTGAACCTCATCGATGATGAGAAGCATATCCTTTTCCCTGACATATTCTGCGACCGCCTTGACGTAATCCTCGTCGAGTTTGCATACGCCGCCCTCGCCCTGAACAAGCTCCATCATAACGGCGATGCAGTTGCCACCGTCGGCATATTTCTTTATATCGTCAAAGTTGTTTGCCTCGGCATAAACAAATCCGTCGGGGAAAGGTCCGAAATTCGTGTGGAAAACGTCCTGACCTGTCGCCTTGAGGGTGGTGATAGTTCTGCCGTGGAAGCTGTTTTTCAGGGTGATGATTGTTGAATGGCTCTCGTCACCGTATTTGTCAAAGGCAAACTTCCTTGCGGTTTTGATAGCACATTCGTTAGCCTCAGCACCGCTGTTGGAGAAAAAGACCTTTTTCATTCCCGTCCTCTTGCAGAGAAGCTCGGCAAGCTCCGAGCAAGGCTCGGTGAAATAAAGGTTTGAAGTGTGCGGAAGAACGGAAAGCTGATCCGTAACGGCTTTCTGCCATTCGTCGTCGGCGACACCGAAGATGTTGACAGCAATTCCGCTTCCGAGGTCGATATATTCCTTACCGTTGCTGTCCTTGAGAATTGCGCCCTTGCCGCTGACAAGTTCAACGGGAAATCTTGCGTATGTGCCGGCAACATATTTTTTATCAGTTTCTGTAATACTCATTTTAAGCCTCCGAGATTATTTATCGTTTTTAACAAACATTGTTCCTATGCCCTCGTCGGTAAGCACTTCAATAATTATCGAGTGAGGGATTCTTCCGTCAATGACGAAAACCTTTCGAACACCGAGGTTGATTGCGTCAACACAGCACTGAACCTTTGGAATCATTCCGCCTTGTATTATTCCCTCGTCCATCAGCTTTGCGGCATCCTCGACATAGATCTTTGAAATAAGGGTTGAGGGATCGTCCTTGTCCTTCAGTATTCCTGCGATATCCGTCATTGAGATAAGACTTTCAGCCTTGAGCTTGCCGGCAATTCCTGCCGCAACCGTGTCGGCATTGATGTTGTAGGTGTTGCCGTCAGAGTCGAAGCCTACGGTCGATACAACGGGAATGTAACCCATTTCCAGCACATCGAGTATCGGCTGAACGTTGATATCGGTTATTTCTCCGACAAATCCAAGCTCTTTTGACTTAGGCTTTGCCTTAATCATTCCGCCGTCCGAGCCGCTCAGACCGATCGCCTTGCCGCCCTTTGAGCAGAGCAGGTTGACAAGACTTTTGTTGATCTTGCCTGCAAGCACCATCTGAACAATGTCCGCAGTTTCCTTATCTGTGACACGCAGACCGTTGACAAATTCGCTCTTCTTGCCGATTTTATTTAACATTCCCGTAATCTCGGGACCGCCGCCGTGGACAAGCACGACCTTGATACCGATTGTGGAAAGCAGAATAATGTCGCTCATAACCGAATCCTTGAGCTCTTCGCTTATCATGGCGTTTCCGCCGTATTTTACGACAAGGATTTTACCGTTATATTTTTGAATGTAGGGAAGGGCACGGGTAAGTATGCCGGCTCTCTCGTCCATAGAAATATCCATTATATTCACCTCAGGTTCTGTAATCACCGTTGATCTTGACATATTCATATGTGAGGTCACAGCCCCATGCCGTTGCGTCAAAGTCGCCGTCGTTGAGATCAATGAGAATGTCGATCTCGTTTTCGAGCAGAATTTCCTTTGCTTTTTCTTCGGAGAAATCAACGCCTGCGCCGTTGTGGCAAACCTCGATCATACCCTTTGCGGATTCAAAGCTGACGTTGATTTTTTCGATATCAACATCGGCTCCGCTGTAACCGATAGCACAAAGCACACGTCCCCAGTTAGCGTCCGCACCGAACATTGCCGCCTTGGTAAGAGAGGAACAGATAACGGATTTTGCAACCTTTTTGGCGATCTCGTCCGTTTTTCCTCCCGTGACCTTACATTCAAGCAGCTTCGTTGCGCCCTCGCCGTCGCCTGCAATCTTTCTGGAAAGGTCAACGCTGACCTTGTGCAGAGCCTCGCAGAATGCGTCATATGCCTCGCCCTCGGAGTCGATGACCTTGTTGCCTGCCATTCCGTTGGCAAGCACGGCAAAGGTGTCGTTTGTCGAAGTGTCGCCGTCAACGCTTATCATATTGAAGGAGGTCTTTACGTCGTCACTGACAGCTTTTTGGAGCATTTCGCTTGTGATGGCAACGTCGGAGGTGACGAATACAAGCATCGTCGCCATATTGGGGTGGATCATTCCGCTTCCCTTTGCCATACCGCCTATTCTACATTCAACACCGTCGATTTCAAAGCTGACAGCAATTTCCTTTTTCTTTGTGTCGGTCGTCATGATGCCCTCTGCGGCAAGACCGTTGTTGTCATAGCCGAGACCTGCAACAAGCTCGTCCATACCGTTTGCAATCGGAGTAACATTGAGAGGCATACCGATAACGCCTGTTGAAGCGATAACAACATCATCGCTCTTGACTCCCGTAGCTTTCTCAACGAGCTTGCCCATTTCCTCAGCCATTTCAATGCCGTTGGCGTTGCAGGTGTTTGCGATACCGCTGTTGCAGATGATAGCCTGAGCATAACCGTCCGCAAGGTGCTTTTGGTTGACAAGTATCGGCGCACCCTTTACGAGATTTGTCGTATATACCGCCGCCGCAGTTGCCCTGATGTCGCTGACAACGAGCGAGAGATCACGCTTTGATTTGTTCTTTCTTATTCCGCAGTGGATTCCGTTGGCCTTAAAGCCTTTTGCGGCGCAGATGCCGCCCTGAATTTCTTTCATTATTTTATACCTCGAGTCCTGTTTTTTCGTCTGTTCCGAGAAGAATGTTCATGTTTTGGATTGCCGCTCCCGATGCGCCTTTTCCGAGATTGTCGTAACGTGACATAAGGAGTATTCTGTCCTCGTTGCCCTGGACGAATATCTCCATTGAGTCGTTAAAGGAGAGCTTGTTCGAGCAGATAAATCCGTCTTCGCCGATTTCGTCCTTGAAGCTGACCATATCGGAAGTGTATTTTTTTGCATATATTTCTTTTATATCCTGTAACGTAACACCGTTGAGCTGTTCCTTGAAAAGAGGAACGGTTACGAGCATACCGCTGTAATAGTCGGCAACAATCGGGCAGAAAGCAGGGAACGAATTTATTCCCGTGATCGCTTTCATTTCCTTTAAGTGCTTGTGATTTTGCGTCAAGCCGTACTGTCTCGGCGAGGCGAGAGCTATGTCCGGCTCCGTATCTTCGTATTCGGCGATCATCTTTTTACCGCCGCCGCTGTAACCGGTCAGCGAATGACAGGTCAGAAGCGTGTCCTTGGATATCGCACCGGCTTCAATCAGCGGATAGACAAGGGAGATGAAACCGCTTGCGTGACAGCCGGGAACGGCGATCCTGTTAGAGTTTTTTATTTTTTCACGGTGAGCCTCGGACAGCTCCGGAAAACCGTATGCCCAGCCGGGATCGGTTCTGTGAGCCGTTGAGGTGTCGAGCACCCTGACTTTTTCGTTTTCGATAAGTCCGACAGCTTCGATCGCCGCCGCATCGGGCAGACAGAGAAAAGCGATGTCGCAGGTGTTGAGCATCTCACGGCGAGCCTCAATATCCTTACGCTTTTCCTCGGGCAGGAGCATAAGCTCGATATCCGCCCTTTCGGAAAGTCTTTCGTATATTCTCAGTCCTGTTGTGCCGGCCTTGCCGTCAATAAAAACCTTTTTCATAGCATAAACCTCTATATTCGTTAATAGGGTATAATTATACATAAATATACAATGTATGTCAAGGACAATACAGAAAATATTCATCGCCTTTGTGACAAATATTTATATGGAAAATCGCAATAAAATAGGACTTTTGCTGTATATCTGCACAACAATCCGATAAACGGGAAAAAATGAATAAAAAACTGAATATTAATTAATATTTTGAATACTAAAATGATGTAACCGTTAGCCGTGCCCGTAAAATCCCATATTATTCTATATTAACCTTTTCAATTATAACGCAGACGGCGACAAAAAACAACCGTTATTTGTAAAGAAAGTAAAATAATAAAATTTTTTCTTCTTTTTTTCTTCCCCAAAATAGACTTTAGATATTAGAGGTTAGATTGTAGACGATATCATTTTAATTTTCGATGGAACTTTTCGGCTCCCTTGTGTAAAGGGAGCAAAGCTGACAGAGACTTTTGCCCGCTGTCTGAAAGCAATTTAGCTGAAAAATTTTTTAAAAACAAAAACATACTGGATTTTTTAATATGATGGTGATATAATGAGTATGCCACACAACTTTATATTGCGATACGACGCTATGTGCTTTTTGTCCTTTGATAAAAAGCACCGGCTCTTTTCTGCATACGCGTTGTATCGGAAGTTGTGTGGCGCAACCGAGCTGGGTGTTTTTTTGTGCGTGGCTTCGGCTGCGCACTTTTTATTATCGGGGGAATTAAAATGAGCTTTTCGGAAAACTTGAAAGCCGCACGCAAAAGTAAAGGGCTGACGCAGCAACAGCTCGCCGATATTCTGGAGCTTGACCGTTCCGCTGTTGCTCATTACGAAAAAGGCACGGCAATGCCTCACGCAAGAAATATACAAAAACTTTGTGATATTTTAGAACTTACATTTGATGAATTGTTCAACGGATAAATAATTCTTTTTCAGCTTTCACCATGTTAGATGGTAGACAGTAGATGTTAGATTTTATAACACATCATTTCAAGTTTTGAAGCAACTTTTGGCTCCTTTGTGTAAAGGGAGCTGTCACGAAGTGACTGAGGGATTGTAAAAACTTGTCATCTGCACTTATCCCCTCCGTCTCGTCGTCCCTCCTCGCCACCTTTCTCGCTGCGGCTCGGTCACTCCCGTGGCGACGCTTCGCTACCTTGCAACAAGGGGAGGCTGAAAAGGTTTCTGCAAACTTTAAAGTTTAATCGTCTAAAGTCTAATATCTAAAATCTAACGTCTATTTTCAGCCTTCCCCTTGAGGGGAAGGTGCCGAGGAACGAGGCGGATGAGGTGTCAGAAAGTAAAAAGTAAGAAGAAATTAAATTTCATCAGACCT
>JAXJRE010000125.1:0-6178 GCA_036310785.1 Acutalibacteraceae bacterium | reverse complement strand
CGAGGGGAAGGTGCCGAGGAACGACGTGACGGATGAGGTGTTAGAAAGTAAAAAAACAAGTAGAAATTAAATTTCATCAGATTTGCTCCACCTCATCACCGCCTGACGGCGGAGCTTCCCCTCGAGGGGAAGCCTTGCATAGTTTCATCAGATTTTAAAGCTTTGTAGTCTAAAAGCTAATGTCTGATTTGGGGAAGGTGTAAAGATGAACGATAACAGAAACGAAAAATTAACACCAAAAGCACAGATACTTAGAAAGAATATGACAAAAGAAGAATGTCGCTTATGGTATGATTTCTTAAAGATACTTCCTGTGACCTTTAACCGTCAAAAGGTGATTGGAAAATATATCGTCGATTTCTATTGGTCAAAAGCAAAATTAGTAATTGAATTGGACGGAGCACAGCATTTTGAGGACGTAGGTTTAGCGTCTGACAAAATTCGGGATGCTTATTTGAAAGAAAAAGGATTTACGGTTTTCAGGTATTCAAATTATGATGTAAACACAAATTTTGAAGGTGTTTGTGCGGATATCAAAAAACATATTTAACACCTCATCAGTCGCCAAAGGCGACAGCTTCCCCTCAAGGGGAAGCCTTGCAAAAATTCAGCAGACCTTTCGGCTCCATTGCAACAAGTGAAAACCTTACAAACTCCAAACAAATAACCGGCTGTCGTGCGACAGCCGGTTGCTGTTTTATTTTCTGAGCGGCTTTGTGTGCCATATGTCACGGGCATACTCGTTGATCGCTCTGTCACAGGCGAAGCGTCCCGCTCCTGCGATGTTCATAAGTGACATTCTGTTCCATGTGTCCCTGTCGGCAAAGAGAGCTTCTGCCTTTGCCTGAGCCGCCTTGTAGTCGGCGAAGTCGGCAAGCACCATATAGGGATCGTGGTGAGTGATCGTTCCGCCGATTTCGGGGAAGACCTTGCCGTTAATTCCGCCGTTGATGAAGTCAACGACCTTGCGGATATCGGCGTTGTTCTGATAGTAATTCATCGGGTTGTAGCCGACATGCTTCAGCTCGTTCACCTCGTCGGTGCTCATGCCGAAGATGATGATGTTATCGTCGCCGACAGCCTCGTGAATCTCGACGTTTGCACCGTCCATTGTTCCGAGCGTGATTGCTCCGTTTATCATGAGCTTCATATTGCCCGTGCCGCTTGCCTCTGTTCCCGAAAGCGAGATCTGCTCGCTGATATCTGCGGCAGGCATAAGATTTTCAGCCATTGTTACGTTGTAGTCCTCAAGATAAACGACCTTGAGACGTCCTCTGACGTCGGGATCGTTGTTGATAAACTCCGCAAGAGAACAGATGAAGCTGATAATCTTCTTTGCCATAAAGTAGCCGGGGGCAGCCTTTGCGGCGAAAATATATGTGTGCGGAGTGAAATCTCCGTCGGGGTTTTCCTTGATCGCAAGATATTTTGAAAGAATGTGGAATGCGTTGAGGTGCTGACGCTTATATTCGTGAAGTCTCTTGACCTGTACGTCGAAGATCGAGTTGGGATCAAGGTCGATGCCGTTGGACTTCTTGACAAGTGCGGCAAGTCTTTCCTTGTTGCGGAGCTTGATCTCCTCAAGCTTCTTGAGCACCTGAGCGTCATCGGCGTATGCCTTGAATTTTTCCAGCTTACTTCCGTCATAGACAAAGCCGTTGCCGATAAGGTCGGTCAGAAGCTTTGTCAGCTCGGGATTGGACTGACAGAGCCAGCGGCGGTGAGCGATACCGTTTGTGACGTTTGTGAATTTATCGGGAGTGACAGAATAGAAATCCTTGAAAACGCTCTCTTTGAGTATCTCGGAGTGGAGAGCCGAAACGCCGTTGACGCAGTGGGAGCCTGCAACGGACATATTCGCCATTCTGATAACTCCGTTTGATACGATCGCCATACGCTCAACCTTGCCTGCGTCGCCCGTTGAGTTCCAGACAAAGCTGCGGAAGCGGTTGTCGATCTCCTTGGTGATCTCGTAAATTCTCGGAAGAAGCCGTCTGAAAAGATCCTCGGGCCAGCACTCAAGAGCCTCTGCCATAACCGTGTGGTTGGTGTATGCAACGGTGTCGGTGACAATCTTCCATGCCTCGTCCCAGCCGTAGCCGCAGTCGTCGAGCAGGATTCTCATAAGCTCGGGAATGACGAGGGTGGGGTGAGTGTCGTTGATGTGCATTGCGATCTTGTCCGCAAGATTTTCAACCGTGCCGTAAATTCTCAGGTGGTTGTTGATAATGTCCTGAACAGAAGCGGAAACAAGGAAATACTGCTGACGAAGTCGGAGACTCTTGCCCTCGGGATGATTGTCGGAGGGATAGAGCACCTTGCTGATGACCTCAGCCATTGCGTTCTGCTCCATGGCACGCATATAGTCGCCCTGATTGAACATATCCATATCAAGTCCCGGAGCTTTTGCGCTCCAAAGACGGAGCACGCTGATGCCCTTGCCGTCCTTGCCCGAAACAAACATATCGTAGGGAACGGCCTTTACCGTGTTGCAGTCACGCAGCTCAACGTGGTGATACTGATTGTCCCAGCTTTCGTCAACCCAGCCTTCAAAGTTGATGTCAACAGCCTCCTCCTCATGAGGAACAAGCCATACGTCACCGCCGGGGAGCCAGAAATCGGGCAGCTCGGTCTGCCAGCCGTCAACGAGCTTCTGCTTGAAAATGCCGTATTCGTAAAGTATGGAATAGCCCTTTGCAAAATAGCCCTGACTTGCAAGTCCGTCAAGGTAGCAGGCGGCAAGTCTGCCCAGACCGCCGTTGCCCAGACCTGCGTCAGGCTCGCAGTCATAGAGCTTTTCGAGCTTGATGCCGAAATCTTTCAGAGCGGATTCCATCGTTTTTGTCAGGTTGAGATTGTAGAGGTTATTCTTGAGGGAACGTCCCATGAGAAATTCCATACAAAGGTAGTAGATCTTTTTCGAGTCGGCTTTTTTTGCCTCGCTGTGAAATTCCTTTCTGCCCTGCATCATCATATCACGCAGAATGAGCGCAACCGCCTTGTAGTAATGCTCATAGGTAGCTTCTTCGGGTGAAACACCGTAGAAATGGGAAAGCTTATTAACGATAAGCTCCTTTGCTTCCTTTTTGGTAAGTTTATAATTCATAAAAAAGCCTCCTGAATGCTTATTTACCTGAATTTATTTTATACCATTTTTGAAAAAAATACAACACCTTATTTAGGATTGCTTATACGAATTTTTTGACTGAAATTTATGCACTTAAACGAAAAATTAACAATAATTTTCTAAAAAGAAAATATAAATATAAATAATAAACAAAATAATCCGTTTTACACCAATACAACGAAAAAGATTATTGGCTAAGAAAAATTTTATTTGACAAAAAAATACGCAAAAACTCTTTATTAGAAAAGAATTTTATAGTATAATAACCTTATAATCTTAATATTTGCGGATATATACGCAATTATTCTGCGGAGGTATGGTTATGGGAAAAAACAAAGTCAGACTCACTATCGGGGGATTGGATTACTATATTACGACCGATGAGGATGTCGCATATATGAAAAATCTCGGTGAGGATCTTGACGACGAGATAACCGCTCTGATCCACGATCATCCGAGACTTTCTCAGGTTCAGGCGGCGGTGCTCAGTGCCCTTGACTATGCCGACAGGCTCAAGCAGGCGGAAAAATCGAGCGAATTTTTGAAGTCCCAGATCCAGATGTATATGGAGGACGCCGCAAAGGCAAAGACCGAAGCTGAAATGGCCCGCCGTGAAGCTGAGCGTATGACGAGGGATCTCAGAAGTATCCGCAGATCGCTTGAAGAAAAGGAAATGTTATGATAAAGCCTGAAATACTTGCGCCTGCCGGCTCGCCGGAGGCGCTTATTGCCGCCGTCAGAAGCGGAGCGGACGCCGTTTATCTCGGTATAAAGGGCTTCAACGCTCGGCGCAGTGCGGAAAATTTTGACTCGGAACAGCTCAGGGAAGCTGTTTCTTACTGTCATAAGCACAATGTAAAAGTTCATCTGACTCTGAACACGCTTGTTTCGGACGGCGAGCTTGAAAAAGCTCAGGAGGCGATAAAGCTTGCCTGCGAGGTCGGAGTTGACGCAGTAATCGTGCAGGATATCGGAATGGCTGAGCTTATCCGCAAAACCGCTCCCGATATGCCGCTTCATGCCTCAACTCAGATGTCCGTTCAGACGGCGGCAGGGCTGAAAAAGCTGAAAAAACTCGGCTTCACCCGTGCCGTTCTTCCCCGTGAATTGTCAAAGTCGGAGATTAAAAAGCTCTGTGAAAATTCGCCGATCGAGCTTGAGTGTTTTGTCCACGGTGCGCTGTGTATGTGTGTTTCGGGACAATGTCTTTTCAGCGCAGTTCTCGGCTCACGAAGCGGAAACAGGGGTGCCTGCGCCCAGCCGTGCCGTCTGCCGTTCGGTGCGGAAAACGGAACGGGACACGATCTCAGCCTGAAGGATCTTTCGCTGATAGATTATATCGGAGAAATGGCGGAAATGGGTGTCTGCTCGTTCAAGATAGAGGGTAGAATGAAACGCCCCGAATACGTTGCCGCCGCAGTTAAAGCGTGCCGAAACAGCGTTGACGGAATAAGGGACAGCGAGCTTCGTGACGATCTGCGTTCGGTTTTCTCACGTTCGGGTTTCACGGACGGTTATTACAGCGGCAAATTGGGTGTTGATATGTTCGGTATTCGCCGCAAGGACGATGTCACGGCGGCTTCGGGAGTGCTGAAAAAGCTCCAGAAGCTCTATGAGAAAGAAAAATCCGACACCGAAATTGATTTTGCATTTACGGCTGTCAGGGGTGAGCCGATATCCCTTGCCGCCCGTGCAGGGAATAAAAATGCCTTCGCTGAGGGCGAAATACCTCAGGAGGCTTTGAACAAGGCGACAACCGAGGACTCCGTAAAAGCTCAGCTCAGCAAAGTCGGCGGCACGAGATTTGTCTGCCGTGATGTTGATATCGAGCTTGACGACGGTTTGTTTATTCCCGTTTCGGAGATCAACAAACTGCGCCGTGAGGTTATAGAAAAGCTTGATGAAGTCCGTGCCGATATAAAGAGCTTCACTCCCGAATTTATTCAGCTTAGACCTCATATTTCGGGCAAAAAACGTCTGATATGCCGCTTTGCCGACATTGACAGTATTCCCGAAAACTGGGATTATATCGAACAGGTGATAGTTCCGCTCGGCGAGGAAAGAAAGGTAAAAAAATCTCTGCGTGTGAGCGTCGAGGTGCCGAGAGGAATTTTCTCCTCCGATGAAAAAATCCTTGATCAGCTCAAAAGCGCAAAGGCTTTCGGAATAACGGAGGCGTGGGCGGGTACGCTTGACGGCGTTGCCCTGATACAAAAGGCAGGTATGAAAGCGAACGCCTTTGTCGGCACAAATGTTTTCAATTCTCTGACGGTAAAAGCTCTCGAAAATATGGGGGTAAACAGGATACTGCTTTCGCCCGAGCTTACTCTCTCACAGGTTCAGGCGATCGGCGGAGAAGCGGAGAGGGGAATTTTTTCATACGGCAGACTTCCGCTTATGCTGACGAGAAACTGTCCGCAGAAAAACGGCAAGACCTGCGCCGAATGTAAACGAACGGGCAAGCTGACCGACCGCAGGGGAATTGAATTTCCGATCGACTGCCATACGGGCTGTTCGGAGATACTAAACAGCGTGCCCGTCTATATGGCTGACAGGCTCGGAGAGATAAGAAATATGGATTTTCTGCTCCTGTATTTCACAGACGAGAGCAAGGAAAAAACCGCTCTTGTCATTCAGGACTGTATCAGGGGCGGCAAACCGAAAGGCGAATTTACGAGAGGACTTCTATACAGGGGTGTTGAATAAAAACCGGACATCTATTTTGCCTTCCCCAAATTAGATTGTAGATTTTAGATGATATCATTTTAAGTTTTGATGGAACCTTTCGGCTCCCTTGCAAGGGAGCTGTCAGCGAAGCTGACTGAGGGATTGTAAAAAACTAATGGTTTTGTTTATTTTAATGGTTTATAAAGACTATAAATCTCCACGTCTAACGTCTAACGTCTAAAATCTAAAGTCTATTTTATCCCCTCCGTCTCGTCGTTCCTCCTCGACACCTTTCTCGCTGCGGCTCGGTCACGCCACGGCTCTGAATGTCCACCGGACATTCATTCACTCCCGTGGCGCCGCTTCGCTACCTTGCAACAAGGG
>JAXJRE010000124.1:0-5550 GCA_036310785.1 Acutalibacteraceae bacterium | reverse complement strand
TTAACTCAACACTGTATTTTTTGTTCTTGTGCGTTATTCTTGGCATAAAATTAATCCCCTTAAAGTAGTCTTGAAAACTTTTTGTTTTTTCAAGTGTCTACTCTAAGGGGATTATATCAAACTGATTTGCGGTTAAATTTTTAATCCAAAATACCGAACATATATCCGAAGAAAGAAATTATTGTTTCAAAAAGCTTTTTCAACGAGAAAGCAGGTTTAACCGGCTGTTCGGTTTTTTCTTCGGTAACGGTTTCCTCGGGTTTTTCTTCTTCCACTGCGGCAGGCTCGTCATGCTCAACGTCCTGAGAAATCAGACTGCTGTATTCCGCAAAGACCGAAGACGTTTTTATCTCGTCCTTCTGCGCAACGCTTGAAAGCATTACGCCTGCCTCTTCGAGAAGCAAGAGGTCATCGGAATTTATCACTCCGTCGTGGTTGCAGTCCGCCGCAAGCTTGACCGCCGCATCGGGAGTTAACATTCCGCCGATTATCATCGAAACCATTGTTGCGTCACGGCCGTCATAAATTCCGTCGCCGTTCACATCGCCGAACACGACTACGGTGTAGGTCTTGACAACATTGCCTGTTGCATCGTCAACAATTTTTACCGTGTCGCCGGTTTTCGGCTTTGTCGGATCCTTATATTCAAAGTGCATTCCGAGCTTGATTCCGACGGATTCATTTACCGGCTCGGTTATGCTTTGCAGGATATCAAAGCCGTGGATAAGCTCCGTTGTGTCGCTGACCGTGAGCGGTCCCGGATTTTTCGTCAGGGTAACGTCAACCTTGATCTGAAGTCCTGCGTTGACGGTTGCCTGTGTAATAGTCAGCTTTTCGCTCTTAGTCTGATAGCCGTCCTTTTCAACGGTGTAGGAATAGCTTCCTGCCGTGACAAGGTAATAGTTTTCGGAATTGATCGGCTCAAGAACATTGCCTTCGGAATCCATAAACCTGAGTGTTGCATCGGCATAAGGAATGTTGAACTGAACCGTGCTGGTCTTGTACTCCGTCTTGGTTACAAGGAACGGCTGAGCGTAGCAAATACCGCCCTTACCGAGAACGAAGATACGGACATATGAATTGATCTGATTCTCATATTCGTTGAGGTCGAAGGTTATCGTTTCGTTATCCGAGCTGACGGTCTTTTCTGCAATCACCTGTCCGTCCGCTATCATCTTGACCGTCTGAGCGTTGTAGGGATTGATGCTGATCTGATTGGCTTCGTTATCGACCGCAACACGGCTTATCATCGGGAAAGCGCCCTCTGCCGCAAAGCCGTTGCCAAGCTCGTAATCCGTTTTTGCATTTTTGGAGCAGGCGAAGAATGTGCCGTTTTCCATAGAAGTGCGGATATTTGCCGCATTGTTTTCGGGCATTATGAAATACTGAGCGTTGTTCTCAACATCCTCGTAATCGTGGGAGTCGTCCTCGCAGAAGCCCCAGACGTTTCTGCCCTTAGGAGCTGTAACCTTGAGGGTTTCGTCGTAGAGATAACGGTCGTTATGAGTTCTGTTATCGGTCGTGTTGACAAGCTCCATACCGATGCAGGACGAATAATTCAGGAAAAGATTTGCGTATTTTGTAACGAAATCAGAATTGTAGGTGTTGATATCGCTCTTGCCCTCTGTCCACTCGCCGACATGGTTGATGTGACAGATTCCGCCGGCGTTCTGACTTTTCTTAACTGCATCCTCGGGCCATGTTGAGCTTATCTCAAGGTCACCGTGTCCGCAGTCGGCAAAGTAGCTGTTGACATGGCACTTTGCACTTGATGAGCCGTTGAGCTCGATACCGAGAGGAATCTCGGTCATTCCGTCGCCACCCCTGTCGGAGCCGGTTGTTATCTGCTCATATCTTGCCTCGGTCAGCTCGTCAACGTTGCCGTGGACAAAATACTGATAGCCGAAGATGGAAAGTCGCTTCTGATCCTTTGTCCATGAGTAGTTGACCGTACCGTGGTCTGTCAGGGCGAGCGCCTGATAGCCCGAGGCATAGTACTTCTCGATCATATCGTCAAGCTCGATGTTTCCGTCGCTTCTGACGGTATGAACATGGGTTGCGCCCTTATATGCTTTCCATGTGTCCCAGTCAACCGTTTCGTAGGGATTGGTAATATTAAAATCATACCTGCCGATTTTGTCGTTTGAAGCCGCAAAAGCAGGACAAACGACGCTTACGCACAAAGCTGCGGTAAGCAACAGGCTCAAAATTACGGAGTTAATCTTTTTCACAATTTTGCCTCCCAAAAAATATAATACACTTTATAATAGCAAAAAATTGTCATTCAGTCAATAATTTCATTTTTCAAAAATGAAAAATTTATGTTTTTCACAAAACAGGCTTTGTTTTTTGGTCATTTTAAAAAATTTTCCTGTGCAAATTGTCAGAGCTTGCTCCGTTACTTTTGATGTGGTATAATTTAAGAAAAAGCAAAGAGGAAGTATCATCGTGAAAGAAAAAGTCTACGGTTTTTTGAAAACCGTTCCGAAAGGAAAGGTCGTGACCTACGGTCAGATCGCCGAAGCGGCAGGAAATCCGAAAGCCGCAAGAGCCGTCGGAAATATTCTGCACAGCAATCCGAACGGTGAGGAAATTCCCTGCTACAAGGCGGTTGACGCAAAGGGCAGGCTTTCCGAGCATTACGCTTTCGGCGGAATTGAAAAACAAAAGGAACGTCTTGAAAAAGAGGGAATAGAGGTTAAAAACTATCGGGTTGATCTGAATAAATATAAATTCTGAAATGTTTTTTCAAGCTTATCTGTTACAAAAAAAACACAGCAAAGAAAAACACGGATAATAAATGTTTTTCTCTACTGTGTTAAGGTCAATGGATTTTACTCCAACGAATATTTCATAAGCTCCGGGTGACATAAAGTTCCGCGCTTACTGCATGAGGAGCAGTAAACCGCAATTTTCGGGGAGTCCTCCCAGTTCATTTTCTTCCATCCGCAATGGAGATAATATTCGGGTTCTTTGGCACAAGCCCAGATCTCTTTCACTCCGAGCTTTCTCGCCTCCTCAAAAACAACAGACTGCATAATCTTACCGTAGCCCTTGGATTGCACACCGCTGTTCACGGCAATATCGCCGAGGGAATACGCACCGTCACGGATTTCAAATGTAACCGCCGCAATGAGCTTGCCCGTCCGAGCGTCATCCATTCGCCACATTTTGATTATTCTGTCAGGCATTCTTTCTTCAATTTTAACGCCCATTCCGCTCTCGTTGAAAAGCGTTGAAAGCGACAGGAAATCTTCTGTTTCTCTGATGATATAATCCTTCATAAAAATCCTCATAAAAAATAATCTAACATCATTTTACCAAATAAAAAAGTTTAGTCAATAGTAATAAGGAAATTTATTAAAAATACTTCAGGAATATTTCTGTTGTATTGCTGATTTTTCGGTGCTATAATATAATAAAACCCATCGAGGTGAACCAAATGGAAGAAAACAAAAGATTTGAAAAAGTCTATTCGCAAGGAGCAATGTCCGTCACGGAAATCTGGGTGGACACCAAGACCGGAGTTAATTATCTGTATCATCAGCACGGATATGCCGGCGGTCTGACGCCCTTGCTTGACAAAGACGGAAAGGTCGTTGTTTCTCCCGTTGTGAACAAATAATTTTCGGCAGGTGTTGACATTGAAAGCGCACACAAAGAAAATGATCGCTCCGATCATCATTTCCGTAATTGTAATTGCTTATTATGCTGTTTACTTTGGTTTCCTGATAGCCGTTCTCGACGGGGTGTGGAAATATCTTCTCGGTATTATCCCTCTTGTTCTGTCGGCTGTTATGATCAAGGTTTGCATAGAAAGGATAAATGAAATAAAGAAAGGTGAGGAAGATGATATTAGTAAATACTGACTACATAAGCGGCAAGGAGCTTGAAACCCTGAGCATAGTAAAGGGAAGCACTATCCAGTCGAAAAACATCGGTAAGGATATAACTCAAAGCTTCAAAACGCTTGTCGGCGGTGAGCTGAAAGCCTACAATCAGATGATGAACGAGGCAAGAGCGCTCGCAACCAAAAGAATGGTGGAGGAAGCCGAAGCCCTCGGTGCAGACGGAGTTGTAAACATCCGCTATGCTTCGTCGGCAATAATGCAGGGCGCGGCAGAGGTAATTGCCTACGGCACAGCAGTAAAATTTATTGAAAAGTAATACGAACGCACTCTGAAAGTCAAACGCTTTCAGGGTGCATTTTTGTGCGGATTTTTTGGGTAAAGTCGTTCAAACTGTACCAAAGTAGGGGGAAAGCTCAGGTAAAATCAATTATAATTTAAAAGTAAAATTGGCTGACCGTATCGGACAAGGGGGTTGCCGTATGAGAAAAACCAAGCGGAGCGGAAACTTTTTCCTCTGCCTGTTGTTCAATATGCTTTTAAATCCGGAGGGCGCCGTTATTGCGGCCGTTCTTCTCGGCTTGCATTTTTGGCTTGGAATTTCGCTGTGGTGGACATTTCTTGCCCTCGGACTGTGGCTGGCAGGCTTGATACTGTGGATGCTTTTTATCGGTCGGGCAAGGGACTGCGGAGATGAACCCGATCCGGTCAAGGAAAATAAAAATCCCTATTCTTCAAAAAAATATCCCAAGTAAAGACTTTTAAAAAAGGAGAATTTCGCAAAATGCACAACCGCATTGCTCAATTACAATCTTCAGCATAGAGGAGAGTGCTTTGTCGATCTTCCCGATGCGGTTGCAATGGGCGTTGCCCTGTGGCCGGATATTGTTGAGGATTATGTTGACGCTTACTGCTACTGCTGTACGAAGGAGGAGCCTGCCTACGGACAGGTTATCATCTATGACGTGAATCAGCCTCTTTCTATTGATTATAAAATTCCTCCTGCAAATGCTCAGGTTATCCGCAGAATAAATTATCAGGAATTTAAAAATCGGTTTAAGGCATCACTCGCAAGACTTTGATTTTTCGGTGAGTAAATATGATTTTTAAACAGTTCAGGACGGGCAATGCGTCGGTTGTCTTTGCCGCCGCCGTTATAGTTACAGCCGTTATCGTAATTGCAATATTCATAACGGGATGCGGTAAAAGAAGCTATAAGGTCGATTACTGCGGAGCGAAAGACTTTTATGCAAATGCAAAGGATACATATAAATCAGGCGAGGAAGTCGAGCTGATATTTGACCTTGTTGCCACGGACACGGACTACACCTTTTACCTTGACGGAAAAAGTGAAGACCTCGATGTGCAAGGCACGGGAAACGGAGTTGTTATCCGCTTCACAATGCCAGACCACGATATTAAACTCGACTATTCCGAAAAAAATTCTATGGAATATTTGCCCGACGGCAAATCAGACATTAGATTTTAGACAGTAGACCTTAGACGATTAAAAATAAAAGTTTGCAGAAAACCATATAAGCCTCCCCTTGTTGCATGGCAAGGGGAGGTGTCGAGGAGGGATGACGAGACGGAGGGGATAAGAGAAGATAGACGTTAGATTTTAGATTGTAGACGTTAGACGATTAAGCTTTAAAGTCTGCTAAAACTATGTAAGGCTTCCCCTTGAGGGGAAGCTCCGCCG
>JAXJRE010000123.1:0-4609 GCA_036310785.1 Acutalibacteraceae bacterium | reverse complement strand
GCATCTAACATGAAGAAGGCAATTGCTCAGATTCTTGTTGATGAAGGTTATATCAAAGGCTTTAAGGTCGAGGATGACGGCAAGCAGGGCATGATCGAGATCACGCTCAAGTACGGCCAGAACAAGACCGCAGCCATCACAGGTTTACGCAGAGTTTCAAAGCCCGGTTTACGTATTTACTCAGGCTGCGAGGATATGCCGAAGGTTATGAAGGGCCTCGGTATCGCAATCGTATCTACGTCAAAGGGCGTTATGACAGACAAGGACGCACGCAAGGCTAACGTCGGCGGTGAAGTTCTTGCATTCGTTTGGTAAGGGGAGGTGCTGTTAGAATGTCACGTATAGGTAAGTTGCCGATCGCAATTCCTGCAGGCGTTGATGTCAATATCGACGGCAGCACTGTTACCGTAAAGGGACCTCAGGGAACTCTTACCAGAACAGTGCACAGCAATATCGCTGTTGCAGTTGAGAACAACGAGATCGTTGTTACTCGTCCGAACGATGAAAAGCTTAACAGATCCCTCCACGGTCTCACAAGAACCCTTATTGCCAACATGGTTGAGGGTGTTGCAAACGGCTACAAGAAGGAGCTTGAGATCAACGGTATCGGTTACCGTGCAGCAATGCAGGGATCACAGCTTGTTTTGAATATCGGATATTCACATCAGGTATTTATGGATCAGCCCGAGGGCATCAAGATTGAAGTGCCTTCAGCAAACAAAATCGTTATTTCCGGTCCTGACAAACAGAAGGTAGGTCAGTTTGCCGCAGAAGTACGCGAGAAGCGTCCTCCGGAGCCTTACAAGGGCAAGGGCATCAAGTATGTTGATGAAGTCATTCGCCGCAAGGAAGGTAAAGCCGGTAAGGGTGGCAAATAATCTTAATGAAGGAGTGAAACACTTATGGTTAACAGACCAGACAGTAATAAGGCGAGACTTGCACGTCACCAGAGAGTACGTAACAAGATCTCCGGCACAGCTCAGTGCCCCCGCCTTGATGTATTCCGCTCATTACAGAACATCTACGCTCAGTTAATAGATGACGAGGCAGGCGTAACACTTGTCAGCGCTTCTACTGTTGAGAAGGATTTCACGGAATACGGCGGAAACAAAGCCGCAGCTCACAAGGTGGGCGAGGTACTCGCACAGCGCGCTAAGGACAAAGGCATCGAAGAGTGTGTATTTGACCGCGGCGGCTATATATATCACGGCCGTGTTCAGGAACTGGCCGAAGGCGCCCGTGAGGGCGGCCTCAAGTTCTAAGGATAGGAGGAATTACTTTTGGCTAAGATTGATGCATCGGCTATGGAACTTACGGAACGCGTTGTTACTATCAACCGTGTTTCTAAGACAGTTAAGGGTGGTCGTATCTTCAAGTTTGCTGCTCTTGTAGTTGTCGGCGACGGCAACGGAACAGTAGGCTTCGGTATCGGTAAGTCGGGCGAAGTTCCCGACGCTATCCGCAAGGGTATCGAGGATGCGAAGAAGAACCTTATTAAAGTTTCTCTCAGAGGAACAACTATTCCTCATGAGATCATCGGTAAATTCGGCGCAGGCGTTGTACTTCTCAAGCCGGCTGCTCCCGGTACCGGTGTTATCGCAGGTGGCCCGGTTCGTGCTGTTGTTGAGTCCGTCGGAATCAAGGACATCCGTTCAAAGGCACTGCGTTCAAACAATCCGTGCAATGTAGTAAGAGCTACTATCGACGGACTTTCAAAACTCCGCAATGTTGACGAGGTTGCAGCAGTTCGTGACAAGTCAGCAAAGGAAATTTTAGGTTAAGGAGGGCGGTACAAATGGCAGATGTACAGGTAAAGCTCGTTAAGAGCTTGATCGGCAGCAAAAAGGACCAGATTGCCACCGCTCATGCACTTGGTCTTCATAAGATCGGAGATGTTTCGGTTCAGCCGAACAATCCCCAGACTCTCGGTAAGGTAAAGAAGATTCAGCACCTTATCGTTGTAACCGAAGCATAAGCAAGGAGGTGCGAATTATGAAGTTGCACGAACTTTCTCCGGCGCCCGGCTCAACAAAGGAGCGTAAGCGTATCGGTAGAGGTGCAGGTTCCGGTCAGGGTAAAACTGCAGGTAAAGGTCACAAGGGCCAGAAAGCCAGAGCAGGCCGCGGTATGCGTCCGGGCTTTGAAGGCGGCCAGATGCCTTTACAGAGACGTCTTCCCAAGAGAGGTTTCAACAATATATTCCGCAAAGAGATCGTTGCTCTCAACGTAAAGGATCTCGAAAAGAAGTTTGACAACGGCGCAGTCGTTGACACCGAAGCTCTCAGAGCCGCAGGTCTTGTCAAGAATTCTTTTGACGGCGTAAAGATCCTCGGCAACGGTGAGCTTACAAAGAAGCTTACAGTTAAAGCTAACGCATTCTCAGAGTCTGCTAAGCAGAAGATCGAGGCTGCAGGCGGAATTGCAGAGGTGATTTGAAATGTTGAGGACGCTTGCCAACGCATGGAAAATCGCAGATCTTCGTAAGAAAATTTTAGTCACGGCACTCATCGTTCTGATTTTCAGAATAGGAGCTGCCATTCCGGTACCGTTTGTTGCGGCGGGTGCCAACGGCATCTTCTCCGACTCACAGCTTTCCGGAACATTCATGGAATACCTGAATATGATGACAGGTAACGCTTTCAATTACGGTACGATTTTCGCAATGTCAATCACACCGTATATCAACAGCTCCATCATCATTCAGTTGTTGACTGTTGCTATTCCCGCTCTTGAGCGTCTTGCAAAAGACGGCGAGGAGGGACGCAAGAAGATTGCAACGATCACACGTTATGTAACGGTTGCTCTTGCTCTTCTTCAGAGTACAGCTTACTATTTCTACCTTCGTGGAAATAACTTTCTTCTTATGAAAGACGTCGGCGTGTTTGCCGATATCTTCCAGGCACTTGTCATCATTCTCTGCTTCTCGGCAGGATGTGCATTGATCATGTGGCTCGGTGAGCAGATCAATGACAAGGGAATCGGCAACGGAATCTCAATTATCCTTTTCGCCGGTATCGTTGCAAGAATTCCGTCGATCATCGCTTCGCTTTTCAGCTCAAACGGCGGTTATTTCTCATACGGCGGAGTTTATGCAGTTCTTTCGGTTGTTGTTGCGATCTGTCTTATCCTTATGATCGCTTACATCGTTTGGATGGATAATGCCGAAAGAAGGATCCCCGTCCAGTACGCAAAGAGAGTTGTAGGCCGTAAGATGTACGGCGGCCAGAGCACACATATTCCCATCAAGGTCAATATGTCGGGCGTTATGCCGATCATCTTCGCTTCATCAATTCTTTCCCTTCCCCCGACAATCAATCTCTTTGTCGGCGCAAAGGAAGGCGAAGGCTGGTATGACTATTTCTTCAAGTTTTTCTCAAGCTCAAGCTGGGTATATGTGATCATGTATTTCTTACTGATAATCTTCTTCGCATATTTCTACGCTTCAATCCAGTACAACCCGATCGAGATGGCTAACAACATCCGTAAGAACAGCGGATCAATCCCAGGCATCCGTCCCGGCAAGCCGACATCCGATTATATTCAGAGAATCCTGTCAAGAATTACCTTGCTCGGTGCTCTTCTCCTCTCGGTTGTTGCGCTCTTCCCGCTTCTGTTCCAGCTTATCACAGCGGCTTGCGGTGTTCCGATGAACGTATCGCTCGGCGGTACCTCAATCATCATTCTTGTCGGTGTTGCTATTGAAACAGTTAAGCAGCTTGAGTCTCAGATGATGATGCGTCATTACAAGGGATTCCTTGACTAATCAAAAAGGAGTTAATTATGAAATTAATTCTTCTCGGCGCCCCGGGCGCAGGTAAGGGCACACAGGCAGAGGTAATCTGTAACGCTCTGAACATTCCTGCGATCTCAACGGGCAATATAATCCGTGAGGCTCTCAGGCTCGGCACGGAGATGGGACTTAAAGCAAAGTCCTTTATGGACGCAGGTCAGCTCGTTCCCGATGATGTCGTTATCGGCATCATCAAGGAAAGACTGGCAAAGGATGACTGTGCAAACGGCTTCATCCTCGACGGTTTCCCGCGCACGATCCCTCAGGCGGAGGCTCTCGACGCTATGGGCATTATCATTGATAAGGTCGTAGACATCGAGGTTCCCGATGAGAAGATCGCAGCAAGAATGTCCGGCAGACGCGTATGCAAGGACTGCGGAGCTTCTTATCACCTTGAGTATAAGGCTCCCAAGTCGGAAGGCGTTTGCGACGCTTGCGGCGGTGAGCTTGTTCAGCGTAAGGACGACGCTCCCGAAACGGTTCTCGACAGACTTGCTGTTTATCACGAGCAGACAGAACCGCTTAAAGATTTCTATTCTAAGAAGGGAATTCTCAGAATAGTTGAAGGCCAGGAGGAGATTGGCGACACGTCGGCTCTCACACTCAAGGCATTGGAGGATTAAGCATGATAGTGCTCAAAACGAACAGAGAGCTTGCTCTCATGAGAGAGGCTTGCATCATTTCGGCAGGAGCATTAAAGCTGGCAGGAGAGGCAGTTGAGCCGGGTGTTACCACGGCTGAGATAGACAAGATTGCCTATGACTACATTATCAAGTGCGGCGCACAGCCGAACTTCCTTAATTACAACGGCTATCCTGC
>JAXJRE010000122.1:0-1367 GCA_036310785.1 Acutalibacteraceae bacterium | reverse complement strand
TTACCGACAAGAAATTTGATTTCACGTTCAAAATTCTTCCGGCAAAGGTTGACGATATTGATCCGTTCACCGTATAATTTCCCTTAAATTAAACAGCAGGCTTGTGTGACGTTATGCCACGCAAGCCTTTTTCCTTATAAAAAATCTCCGCCACACCGAATGAACGGCACGACGGAGCGGTGATTACCTTAATTAACAAATCAAGCTACATAGGGATAGATCTTCGTGTTCTTCTGCTGATCCTCTCTCCTGCGGCGAGCCTGCTGAGCGGCACGCTTTTTGGCGATCGCCTTTTTACGCTTGCGGATATAAATTCTCTTGGCGATCATACGGATCACCTTATCCTCAAAGTCGATGAACTTCTGCTCATGCAGAACTCCGAAAATTACAAATAAAACTGCCGCTATCTCGATTATTGTTCTTATTGCAAATGCTGTTGTCATAATAAAACCTCCTGAATTTAACCGAACGTTTTCCGAACGTTTGTTCTTTACGAGTTCTATTATAACAGGTTTTTCAGATTTGTCAACACAAATGTTCGATAAATTTTCAATTTACAGTCCATATATTTGGACTTTACACCGTATTTTTTGAAAAATTCATCAAAATTTGATTATCAAGCGAGCCGTCAGCAAAAAATTCGCTGATATTTTCAAGCGTTGTTGAGGCAATGTTCGTCAGCGCCTCCCCTGTAAGAAAGCCCTGATGAGATGTAACTATCACGTTCGGCAAACAAATTAGTCTTGAGAGAATGTCATCCTTGACAATGGTTGTCGAATTATCCTCGTAGAAAAGGTCGGACTCCTCCTCGTAAACATCAAGGCAGGCTCCGCCGAGCTTTTCATTCAAAAGACCGTAGAGCAAGGCTTCGCTGTCTATCAGAGCACCCCTTGAGGTGTTTACAATGAAAACACCCTTTTTCATTTTTTCAATGCTCTTTGCATTGATGATATGCCTTGTTGACGAGTTGAGCGGACAATGTAGGGATATCAGATCCGAGCGTTTTAAAAGCGTATCCATATCGGTATATTCAACATTTTCAACATTCGGGAAAACATCGTAGGCAAGCACTTTCATTCCGAAGCCCCGGCAAATGTCGATAAATGCCGAACCGATCTTTCCCGTACCAACCACGCCGACCGTCTTGCCGTAAAGATCAAAACCCGTCAGTCCGTTCAGGCTGAAATTGAAATCCCTCGTCCTGAGAAATGCCTTGTGTATTCGGCGGTTTAGAGTCAGAAGCAAGGCCATGGCGTGCTCTGCGACTGCGTGCGGCGAATACGCAGGTACTCTGACAATCGGAATTTTGCTCTGTGCATATTTGACGTCAACATTGTTATATCCTGCACAGCGCATTGCGATGATCT
>JAXJRE010000121.1:0-1172 GCA_036310785.1 Acutalibacteraceae bacterium | reverse complement strand
GGATTACTCAATCGTTGAAAAGACCATTCAGATGGTAAAGGAAAAAGGTCTGTTTGACAAACTTCTTATTTCAAGCTTTGATCCGATTGCTCTGACGACCTGCAAGAACGTTGACTCCGACTGTAAGACCGGTTTCCTTTACAGCCCCAACAGTCCGAATGTTATGCGTATTTTAGGAAAAGAGACCGAGTTCGCAAGGTGTATCGGCGCAGACGCTCTTCATCCTTTCCTCTGGCTCGTTGACCGCCGCCTTGTCGAAAGGGCGCACGAAAACGGAATGGCGGTTAATCCGTGGACGGTCAATAAGGAAAGCGATATCAAAAGACTTGTTAAAATCGGCGTGGACGGAGTTATTACCGATGTACCTAATTTTGCAAGAAAGATTATTTCAGAGATTTAACAGCGTAAAACAGCTTCTTTAATGCTTATTTTTCAAAGCGGCATTATGAGGCTGTTTTTACTTTAATTGGATAAAACTTTTTAAGCAAATCCTGTTGATAAAAAAATAAACATATGTTAAAATGAAATGAAAATCATCGAATTAACGGAGGTTTTGCAATGAATTGCTCCTGTAAAAAAAGCGATCTCTCGCTTATTAAGCCGGTGCTTGACGAATACGGCGACACACCGGGAAGTCTTATTACGATACTTCAGCACGCTCAGGATATCTACGGATATCTTCCCACGGACGTGCTCTACTGCATAGCGGAAAGGATCGGCGCTTCTCCGGCAAAGGTGATGGGAGTTGCCACGTTCTATTCCCAGTTCAGGCTTCAGCCTGTCGGAAAATATCTCATTATGCTTTGTCAGGGAACTGCCTGTCATGTCAACGGTTCACAGCGAATTGAAGCCGCCATCACTCAGGAACTCGGCATTGCCGACGGAGAAACAACCGAGGACGGACTTTTCACACTCAAGAATGTTGCCTGCCTCGGCTGCTGCAGTCTGTCTCCCGTTATGATGATAAACGGCGAGACCTACGGCAGTCTCACCCCGTCCAAGACGGTCGAAATTCTCAGAAAGCTTAAAGAGGAGGGCTGAGCATGAAAATAGTTGTCGGAGAGGGCAGCTGCGGAATTGCCGCAGGAGCCGCAAAGGTTTATTCTGCTATCGAGGCCTTGCTCGGTGCTTCCGAAGTGACGCTTACGGTCACAGGCTGTATCGGAATGTGC
>JAXJRE010000120.1:0-1380 GCA_036310785.1 Acutalibacteraceae bacterium | reverse complement strand
ATGGGAATCGAACCCACACGACCAGCTTGGAAGGCTGGAATTCTACCACTAAACTACACCCGCATATCTGCAACGCTTGATATCATATCATTAAATGCCCGATTTGTCAAGTAGAAAAAGCGTTTTTTTGAAAATTTTCTTATCTCATAATGGTTTTGACTTTAAAACGGAATGATAATGGAGTTCATCACCGCTCGGTTTATTTGCAATACAGGCTTTTGATGTATTCCACCACCGCTTTTGCGGAATTTTCGGCAACGTCGATTGTGTGCTTCGCTTCACGCATATTTTCAAGATAATGTGCGTCGGAGCTTACGAAAACAGGCATATCCTTAATTATCGGATACTTTGATCGGTATTCGTTCTGATCCGTATTCTCCGTCATTTCAACGGCGGCAAAGTTCATTTCGTCGGTTATCATTCCGAGGTTGGATATCACACTGTATGAGCTGCGGTCGATGTGAGCCGGATAGCACACTCCGCCGTATTGACCTACGGTTTCAACCGCATTTTCGATGCTTATTCCGCTTGCCGTTGTCAGCAAAAGCTCCTGAGTGCCGACAATGCCGTCGCCGCCGTTCATCATAAGCTGATCGCCGAAAATTTCGGGACGGTTCTTGACGGGAGGGACGGTGGACAGCACATAATCGGAAAAGGCTTCGGCGTTATTCACATCATCAAAAAGGCAGACAATGTGGACTTCCTCTGACGTGCAAAGCTCCATTCCGGGAACAACGGTCAGTCCGACGCTTTCCCCGACGGTCATTGCCGCACGGCAGTTCTGTGCGCTGTTGTGATCCGTCAGGGCGATTATGTCAAGTCCGAGTATCTTTGCCATATTGACAAGGTTATACGGCGTCATATCATTATCTCCGCAGGGCGAAAGGCACGAGTGGAGGTGAAAATCATAGTAAAGCTTCATTTTAAATCAGTCGTGAAATCTCTGCGGCGGTTTGATAAGTGTTCTTTGCAGTCCTCAGTATAACCACGCCGTTCTGTTCCGCTCTTTTGAGTGCATCGTCGTCAAGGGCGGCGTTCTCGGTCAGAATGATGCAGGCAACGTCGGCAAGCACGGCAACACCTATCGAATTGATATTTCCCATAACCGTCAGCCATGCGTCGCCCTCCTGCGCCCTCGACATAACCCAGCTCAGAAGATCGCCGCAGTAACAGCCCGTGACCTTCCTGTCAAGATCGTCGCCGCACAACAGGGTAAGCTCTAATTTTTCTTTCAGTTCCTTTATGTCCATTTCAGCTTCTCCTCGTCGATAATTTCTCTGAACGGAACGGGAATAAATTTCTCGATCTCGTCCTCGTTGAGCGGAGTTGTACTGCTCATCTCGGCTTTCAGGCGGAAAACGCAATGGTCAATGCTTGCGT
>JAXJRE010000119.1:0-1666 GCA_036310785.1 Acutalibacteraceae bacterium | reverse complement strand
GACGATAATCGCACCCGATCTGCTCAGCGAAGCCGAAAGCGCCCGTGCGATTCTTGCGCCGATATCGCTTGCCTCTCTTGCGCCGACAACGGCTATTGAAATCTTGTTTTTCAAACAGTCTAAATTTCCTCGGACATAAAGCACCAAGGGCAAATTAGGCAGTTTGAAAAGCATAGACGGATAATCTGCGTCGTCGGGAGTGATAATTTTTATCCTGTATCTCTGACAGTCGGAAACAATTTTCTTTGCCTCGTCAAGCGTTGTTGTTTTGAGCTTATTTATCTGTCCGGGAGTAAATATTCCCGAAATTCTCCACTCATATTCGCCTGCAAAGTACAGACTTTCGGCATTGCCGAAATACGAGATTATCTCATCGCTTTTCACATTCGAAGAAATTCCGAGGGCGTTTTGCGCCCAAACCCAATAAAGCTTGTCTTTCATTTCCGCACCATTTCCCAGCTAAGAATTGCCGCCGCAGTAGCCGCATTGAGGGATTCCGCTCTGCCGTCCATCGGTATAGTCACCCTCATTCGGCAGGCGTTCATAACCTCCTGAGTAACTCCGTTGCCCTCGTTGCCGACAACGCAGACAACTCCGCCGTTCATATCCACCTCGGTGATTCTGGCGCTGTTCCTGTCGGGAGTTGAAGCGAGGGTAAGCATAGCCTTGCCGTTCGCTTCTTCTATGACATCGGCGGCTCGGTCACGGACAATGATGTTCAGCCTGAGCGCCGAGCCCATTGAAGCTCGGAGTGCCTTGGGATTGTAGATATCGCATCCGCCGCAGACGATCAGACCGTCAATTCCGAGAGCCTCCGCAGTTCGGCTGACAGCACCGAGATTGGAGGGATCCTGAACGTTTTCAAGCAGAAGATATTTGCCGTCGGCTCTGAGCTTTTCCGATCCGTTGGAATTATCTTTAACCCTGCAAACGCAGAAAATTCCCTGTGTATTCTGAGTGTCGGAAAGCTTTGCGGCAACCTCGTCGGAGATTTCGTAGACCTCCTCGGAGGCGGAAATTATCCCGTCACAGTATCCGCTGTATTTTTCCTTTGCGGAACGGGTGAGAAAGGCGCGGAAGATTCTGATCCCGTTTTCGGCGGCGTCGGAACAAAGCCTTGCGCCCTCAAGAAAGAACAGTCCGCTCTCACGTCGGGATTTTGAGCTGTCACGGACAGAAACCGCCGCCCGGATTTTTTCATTCGATTTTGAAGCGAGAAAATCCATACTCAAAGCCCTCCCTTTCTTCGGCAAAATACACGAAAATTCTCTCGGCAAACAGGTGCCGTAAAAAAGACAAATTCACGCCCCCTTAATGAAAAGGGGCGTGATATTTACTTATTTAAGAGCTGCCTTAGCCTTCTCTGTGAGAGCTGTGAATGCAGCGGGATCGGCGATTGCGATCTCTGAAAGCATCTTTCTGTTGAGTGTGATGCCTGCCTTGTTGAGGCCGTTCATAAATGTTGAATAGTTCATTCCGTTGAGCTTGCAGGCTGCGGAAATTCTTGTGATCCAGAGGCGGCGGAAGTCTCTCTTCTTCTGCTTACGTCCAACATAAGCATACTGACCGGACTTCATAACTGCCTGCTTAGCTGTTTTGAAAAGACTTGACTTTGAACCGTAGTAGCCCTTAGCCATCTTCATTACTTTATTTCTTCTCTTACGAG
>JAXJRE010000118.1:0-3075 GCA_036310785.1 Acutalibacteraceae bacterium | reverse complement strand
GATTCATATGACGAAGACTCGCCGTTGTTGGAGATGTCGCCCGAAACACCGATTATAGTAACTCCCATATCGTCAAGGAAATCGAGAGCACGGGGATAGGACGTATCCGTGATATCGTTGCCGACGTCGTCAAAATATCTGTTGAAGTGGATATCGCTGAGCGATCCGAAGCTGTAAGTCATATCACCGTAATCGGGAATGTTTTCCTCGGGGATTCTGTCGGTGTCAAGAAGCTGATCCTGATAATAAAGCAGGATCGTTTCCGCTCCGTCGGGAATTGCAAGGAAAGAGTTTGTCTCCTTTGTGCCTTCACCCTTTTTGACCTCAACCTGAGCAAACCAAGTGTAAGGTATGATCTTGCCGCTCGGAGAGCTTGTTGTGAGCTTGTTGCCCTGAGCGTCGCCCCAGTAAAGCTCATAGGTTGCGTCGAAGTTTGCTTCAACGATTGCCGTACCCGTTGCCGAGCCTGCCTCCTCGGTGGCAAAGACAAAGTTCGCATTTGCCTGAACACCGTCCGAGGGGAACGGAACGGGAGCGATTATTCCGGCGGAAATGAGAGACGAAAGAATGAGAGCAATAAGTTTCTGCATAAAATTAACTATCATCGTATTCCTCCAATATTAAGTAATTATACCAAACGGTACCAAGTGAATTATACCACTTTTTATATCGAAAAATCAACAGTTTTGTTCTGAACATTATATATAAATGTATACGGAAATCCGAAAACTGAACTTATTACAATTTGTAACTTTTTGTAACTTTTTAATTTTTGTTATAAATATCAAAGAAATATAAGTATATATATTTAATAACTGTGATAAATAAACAATAAAATGGGTGCCGAAAAGCGAAAACAGCTAAAAAATCACCTTAATTTTGCAAAAAATCAAAGCCTTGAATTTGACATTTGTAACTTTTTGTGTTATACTCCTGCCCGTTGTGCAAATAATAAGCGACAGGAGTTTATTATATGAAGAAAACTATTAAAAAAATAGTGCCTGTATTATTGGCAATAACGCTGATATTTACGGTTGCATCATACAGTAAGGCGAGCGCAAAGGACTATACCTGCACAAGCCCCAAGCTTCAGCAGCTTATCAACGAGTGGTCAGGTGTTTACTGGACCGGATCATTCAGAACCGCAACCACATGCAAGGGCTTTGCGGATATGATGTTCAACGAGCTTTACGGCAACGGCGGAGTGGGCGCATACAATTCGGGCGCATACAGCTATTACGTTCCGACACCCCGTGCGGCGGTCGAGATCGCAAGACTCAGCTCGGCAGGCTATCAGGATTTTTACAACATTATGCACAAGGCCGCTTCGGGTGACTCCATTCAGTGGGCAACGGCGTATTCACAGCATTCCTCGATCTTCCTTTCCTGCGACGAGAACGGCTTCTATGTGTTCGACAGCAACTATGTTGAGCCTTATCTCTGCACGGTACACTACATTACCTACGATTATATTTCAATCGTAACCTACGGTGTTTCGCTTTACAGATCAACTTCGAGCGAAGCCCCCGTTGTCAAAAAGGCAGAAAAGAAAAAGGAAGCTCCCAAGGTCATTCCCTTTGAATTTACCGAAAAGAGAGTAGAGCTTACCTATATGGAGACCTACAATCCGACTGTAAACGGCGGGAAAAAGATTACAAGCTGGACTTCATCGAACGACAATGTTGCGGTGGTAAGCAACGAGGGAGTTATTGAGGGCGTTTCCGGCGGAACGGCGATCATCACTGCGATCAATTCGGAGGGTAAGTCAACTCAGATGACGGTCGAGGTTGAGGATACCTCGGTCAAGAGAATTATCGGAGTATTGATTGACGGCTTCAAGCCGATCGACGTCAGCGGACTTGAATTATAAGCGAATAGCAAGACTTATTGTTCGACAGGAAAATATTATTTTTCAAAAAAGTATTGACAATACCAAATTCTTGGAGTAATATATTCAAAACAAAATATTAAAGGCTGTGACGAAGAATAGTCAGGGCGATAAAACATTTCAGAGAGCCGATGGTCGGTGCGAATCGGTATGAAAAAACCTTGTCTTGTCCCTTCTGAGCCGGAAACCTGAACCTCCGCTTAGGAGTTAAGTAGGGTGACCCGTGTAGGCTACGTCAGTGCATAGAGGTTGTTTGACTTTGAACCGTTATCAAAGGCAAAGACGAAGACGGAATCTATCCGAAATTTTCTCAGAGAGTCGGTGGCGGTGCGATACCGACAAAATTTAGTAGAATTCCTATCACTTCCGAGCCGGAAGTCCCAAAGGTTTACACCCAGTAGGCGCTTCCCGTGAATGCTACGTCAGTGCATAGAAGTTGTCAGACTTCGAAGAGTTGGCGAATTTTATGTTCGCAATTTGAGTGGTACCGCGAGTGATAATGATTTACACCCGTCTCAAAGCAATGAATGTGCTTTGAGGCGATTTTTTTATACTTTCCGCTTTGAAGCAGGAAACCGCACGTCGGTTTTACATTTACAGTCTGACAAAAGGTGAAAACAAGCTCTGAACCGACAGTGGATTTCAATATGTGAAAGGCGGAATTTATAATGTTATCTCTTGACAAAGTTTTCAATGCACAGACGGTTCTGAAAAACATTATTCGTGAAACAAATGTTGTCAGGGCATACGGTATTGCTCCGGAATGTGAGCTGTATCTGAAACCCGAAAACCTGCAAATAACAGGCTCATTCAAGGTCAGAGGCTCGGCATATAAGATTGCAATGCTGTCCGAGGAGGAAAAAGCAAGGGGCGTTATAGCCTGCTCTGCCGGTAACCACGCTCAGGGCGTTGCTCTTGCCGCAACAAAGAACGGCATAAAATCTCTTATCTGCCTGCCGGACTCCGCCCCGATTTCAAAGGTCGAGGCTACCAAGGGCTTCGGCGCAGAGGTTTGCCTTGTTGAGGGCTGTTATGATGACGCTTATCAAAAGGCTCTTGAGCTTAAAGACAGCGAGGGCTACACCTTCGTTCATCCCTTTGATGACGAGAATGTGATTGCAGGTCAGGGCACGATCGCTCTTGAGGTTCTCAACGAGCTTGACAATATCGACGCCATTGTCGTTCCG
>JAXJRE010000117.1:0-5166 GCA_036310785.1 Acutalibacteraceae bacterium | reverse complement strand
GTAACTGCCCTTGTGTTCGGATTCGGTGCAGTCTGCGCTATGCTGTCCGCCGTTCCCGAAGAACTGCGGCTCTGTTTCGCTGTCGTCGGAAAGACGGGCTATAAGCTCCCTGATTTCCCTCATCGTCATATCTCTCACGTCGTCGGCTGTAATGCTTCCGTCAAGCGAATGAAGCTCAAGATAAGCCTTGTATTTTCCGCAGGAAAGTCCCAGCTCGTGCGCCCCCTCAACCTCCTGAGTGCTCGCTGAGTAGCAGTAGGTGTTTTTCTGCTTTTCGGTACAGGCTTCCACCTCGGAGAGGATTTTTTCGGACTTTTCCCCGTCATTGCCGATAACTCCGATCGTGAGGATCTCGTCCTTGGAAAGGAGAGCTTCGATTGTGTTATTCTCCATAACCTGTTCGACAGCTTCGGTGTATTTCATATTCTTTATGTCAAGCTGAGCTTTAAGCTCGGCACCGTCGTCATTGTAACTCTTAACTGAAACAACACGGTCAAATCTGTTGATGCCCAATTCGATCGATGGATTGATGTCGATGCTGATATTTGCAGTCGGAGTGAGATAAACAAAACCGCCGACTACAAGAAAAACAAGGCAGGCGAGGGCAGGGACAAGATAGCGGTAAGCCCTTGCTTTAGGTTTTTCCTGCGCCTGAGCATTGCGGCGGATGTATTCCATTGTGCTCTGCTTCAGTTCATCTTCCGCATGAATTTGATCAAAAGCTATTTTGATTTTATCGTTCATATCCGTCACCTTCTAACTTTTCTCTGAGCAGGTTCTTTGATCGGGTAAGGAGGGTATATACCGTGTTTACATTCTTGCCGAGTATGCCGCCGATCTCCGCCGCCGTATATCCCTCGTAAAAATGGAGATATACAACATCACGGTATTTCTGCGGCAGGGCAAGCACGGCTTCCAGCACCTCTCTGTTGTCCTGCGGCATATCGGCAGGCTGTTCGATCAGCTCGTCCAGAGAAGTCGTTCGTCTGTGAAAAAAACTCTTGAGCAAATCCTTGCAGGCGTTGAGCGTTACTCTGATTATCCAGGATTTTTTATGCTCATCGCTTTCAAAGGTTATGTCGCAGAGGGCATATTTCAAGAACACATTCTGAAATATATCCTCTGCGTCCGCATAGTTTTTAAGGTGAATGATACAAATGCGGCGAACCGTGTCGGCATATTTTTCGATTGTACGGTTAATATCCTGTTCGCTTCGCATTTGTATTCACCTGCCTTTAATTGTTAATTATGTTGCTTATTTTGAGCAATAGCCCTTGCAGCAGCCTCTGCCCGTGCCTCTGTTGTCGCAAACGCCGTCATTGTCCTCGTCAACGAAGTTGCCGTTGCTCTGACCTGCGTTCTGACCTCTGCCTGTGCCTCTGTTGTCGCAGATACCGTCGTTGTCGTCGTCAACAAAGCTTCCGTTGCCCTGACCTGCGTTCTGACCCTTGCCTATGCCTCTGTTGTCGCAGATACCGTCGTTATCCTCGTCAACGAAGCTTGCGGTTGGACATTTCTCGCTGTTTACGCAGGAAGCTGTCACCCTGTTATCGCAAACTCCGTCGCCGTCAGTGTCGGTGTAATTTCTGCCGTTCCTTGAGCCAGCGGCGAAAACGCTTGTTGCTCCGATTGATAATACCGTAACCGCCGAAAGAACGATTCCCAATGTCTTTTTCATTTCCTTTTTCACAAGAAAACCTCCTTTGATTTTGTGTCGGTTATTTCCGACTTCACCTATAATACGATCGTCAAGGAGAAATCCATTCATTTTTTCAGAAAATTTTTCAAACAATATATTTTTTCAGAACGGGTATGTGATTCAGTATTGCCGAAGCTATGGTAGAGATAATGACTGTTGAAATCAGGGCGATGAAAAAAATCAAAATATACGGTAGATCAAGCTTGATTATATCCAGGCGTTTCAACGTGTTGATGACGAATATATGGCAAAGATATACTCCGAAAGAATACTTCGATAAAGCGGTAATGACTCGTTTTTTCTTTTCCGAAAAAGAACGCTTTTCACAGGCATGTTGGACGAAAATAAATATGGAACACGAGGAGAACAGGGTGGTGGGTAAAAGATATTCCAAATATTGACTTTGAGCATTCATTGCGCTGAATGAGAAATATACCGTAGCAAGAGCGGTGGCGGCAATGCTCAAAAAACCGAGAATATAAACAGGAATTCTGAATTTCTTGTCCAAAGGGTATTTATTCAGATAATATCCGAGAATATAAAATCCGCTGTATTGTATTGCAGCCGACATTTTGAATTTTCTAAGAACTTCAAATATTGTATCCCCGAAATAGGGAATCAACTTCGCAAAGTTTGCAAACAGACAGAAAACAAACCATATTGCAAGAAAATACTCGGTCAGCTTTTTATCCTCAACGATTTTGCGAAGTACCGGTGTGACCATATACAAACCGGCTATCATAAACAAAAACCAAAGATGATATTCGCCTTGTATTATTCTTAAAAAAAATTTATGAATTGAAAAATGAATATCGGGATTTGTCGGTATGCTGTTGAACACTGCATAAAGTAAAGACCAGAAAACAAATGATGTGAAAATGCGCAGAATATTTTTTGAATACAAATTTTTAATCCCTCTGTCCTTTTCGGGGGAGAGCATAAACATTCCGGAAATCATAACAAAAACGGGTACTGCGAAACGAAAAACGCTGTCAAGGCAGGCAAATACCGTCCAGCTTACTGTTTTTATCGGAATGTGTCGCCAAAAAAGCGAAACGGAATGGATAACCAATACTCCGAAAACACAAACAATTCTGAGAATATCGGCATATATCAATCTTTCTTTTTTTTCCATAATAAACTCCTCGTCATTATTGATTGTTCAGTATAAATTCAATCTGCCGCACAGCGTCCCTCAGCTTGGCAAAGCCCGATTGAGGGTTGCGGTCAACTGCCGTGATTATCAGGTCGAGATCCTCAAGCGAATACATAAAGCGTTTTGCCGCTGCAAGATTATTCCGCCTGACTGCGCAGATGTCAGCCATCTGCTTTTCGGTAAGAAGGTCAACGCTTTTGCAGTTTTGCTTTATCGCCTCGTCAATCACGTTTTCGGGAAAAAGAATATATCCATGAATTTGTGACGCTAAATCCTTTTTAAAACTCATTTTATAAAAGCACAGGCTGCTGCATTGTTAAAATGCAACAGCCATTTCGGTATCGGTTTATTTGATCTTTACCTTATAGTTCTTGATCTCAAACGGTGTTGCGTGGAAGCTGATGGTGTCGCCGTAAAAATCAACGGGAACATCGTTTCTCTCAATAAGGTCGCACTCTGCGGCATAGGTGAGGGGAGCGAAGAACTTAACGCTTGCGTCAACGCTTCTGCCTTTCTTCTCAACCATACGGATGATGTATGCGTCCTCCTCCTCGCACTTCTTGACAGCCTCAAGAGTCATGCTGTCGCTTGTGAGGGTGATGAAGGAATTGTCTGCGCCCATTTCGCCCTCGGACTTGATATCCACGGGAACAAGAGGATGGTTGATTTCAAGACCTCTTTCAAGAGTCTTTGCTTTCTTCCAGGTTTCCGCATGAGGATAGAGAGAGTAGGTGAAGTAGTGCTCGCCTCTGTCGGATGTCGGATCGGGCTTGATCGGAGCCTTGAGCAGGGTGAGGATCATCTTGTGCTCATTGACCTCATGACCGTACTTGCAGTCGTTGAGGAGGGAAACGCCGTAATCCTCATCGGACATATCAATCCAGTTGTGAGCGTTGACCTCAAACTTGGCCTTGTCGTACGGATTGTATCTGTATGAACAGCACTCCATTGTGGCGTAGGCAATATCTCTTGTGTAGTTCTTCGTCTGAAGATCAACGTCAAAGAATACCTTGAGGAGCTTCTGATCCTCGTGCCAGCTGATATGGGTGTCAAAGTCAATTCTGTCAAGGTCGTTGTAGATAATAATGTTCTGCTCAATCTTTGACTTGAGAACGTCCTTCTCAATGGAGATCATCGTGTAAACGTCGCCCTTGACGATATTCTTGACTACGCCGTCTTTAAGCTCAAATTCACGGTCAACATAGGTTGCAACGATATCCCATGCGTCATATCCGCCGGGCATATCCTCAAAGAGTCTGAAATCGTTGCCCTTGCCGCCCTTTGAAATGACCTCACGGTTGTTCTTCTTATCAAAGATCGAAATAAGAGTAGCGTTGTCATCAAGGACGAGCTTGAAGCTGTCGTTTTCAATCTCCTTGCCGTTGGTCTCGTCATATGCGGGAGCTTTTGCGGCAGGCATCTTGTAATATACCTTGTAGCCGACAGCCGGAATATCCTTGGCAACGAAAACAAGCTTCTTTTCTCCGTTCGGCTTGGTGTAAGCCTGTACGGGAACCTTGCTGCCGTTCTCGTCGAAGATGTCAACCTCCTGATAGTCAAGCTCAACCTTTGTTGTTGCGCTGTTTGCAAGGGAGTTGAAAAGAGCGAACGGCTTGCCGATATTCTTATCGTATCCGATATGCTCGGCGATTACAGCAAGAGCCTCGTTACGGATTCTTTCACCTGTTTCGATAACCTCATCATAGATGCTCATGAGCTTGCCGAACACCTCGGTGATGTGAGTTCCGGGAAGTGAATCGTGGAACTGATTTGTAAGGATCTTTCTCCATGCAAGCGAAAGCTCCTCAGTCGGGTATTCGTAGCCGTAGCTCTCTGCGATAACGGCGTACATCTCAGCCTCTCTGTAAAGGTTCTCACAGTAGCGGTTAGCCTTTTTGAGAGCCGCCTTTGTGGTGTGAACACCGCGGTGCTCCTCAAGGTAAAGCTCGTCCTTCCAGGTGACGATCTTGTCGCCTGCGGCAATGGCTTTCTGTCTCATATTCTCAAGGGATTCCTCGATCTTGCAGGCCTTGGTCTCGGGAAGACCGGGGAAGTTCTTATATCTCTTGACATATTCGAGCATCTCGTTGTCAACTCCGCCGCCGCCGTCACCCCAGCCGTAGCAGTACATTGATTCGCCGATGGTGTCCTTATCGGAATACTTGACCCAGTTAGTCTTGAGTGAGTCAGGCTCCATTGAGCCGATGAAATGAGTCGGGGGAACAGCCGCAAATACCTTTGAGCCGTCGGGACCCTCCCACCAGAAGGAGTTGTAAAGCCACGGATTGGTGTCGTTCCAGATACCCATTTT
>JAXJRE010000116.1:0-2903 GCA_036310785.1 Acutalibacteraceae bacterium | reverse complement strand
GTACCGATGACAATTCCTTTTTCTTTCAGCGCACTTTGAACTATTGCACCTGCGGCAACGAGAGCCGCAGTAATTCTGCCGCTGAAATGACCGCCGCCCCTTGCGTCCTCAAAGCCGTGATACTTGCAAAACGCAGGAAAATCGGCGTGTCCCGGTCTCGCCTTTCCTGCAAGAGAGGAATAATCCGAGCTGTGAGTGTCGGCATTTTTGATAACCATACAGATCGGTGTACCGGTTGTGTGTCCCTCATAAACTCCGCTTTCAAAAACGATCTCGTCCTTTTCGCTTCGGGCGGTCGAAATTTTTCCGCTCGGTCTGCGCAGAGCCATTTTTGTATCAATATAATCCTTGTCTATCTTCACTCCGGGAGCTATGCCGTCTATCACCGCTCCGATAGCTTCGCCGTGGCTCTCGCCGAACAGAGTTACCGTAAGAACGTTTCCGAATGTATTCTTCATGACAGCACAAGCACCTCCTCGCATCGTTTTACGATCTCATCAACCGTCAGCTTTTCCTCTTTAAAGGTTCCTACCGTGTCAACCGTTATGACCGTTATTCTGTCGCCCCCCGCTTTCTTGTCGTGGAGCATAGCGGCTTTCAGCTCTTCTTCTCCGCCTCTCCATGAGGTCGGGATATCCATTCTGTGAAATATGCGTCTGAGCCGTCCTGCGACCTCGGGACTGCTCAGGCAGAGCATTCCGATACCCACACATTCGCCGTGGAACAGCGGATAATCGCTGTTTTCCTCGATACTCTCTATAGCGTGACCGACCGTGTGTCCGAAGTTCAGCACCTTGCGAAGACCCTTTTCTTTTTCGTCCTTTTCAACAACGTCTCTTTTGATTTTGAGAGCTTCAATTATTATCTTATCAATATCCTCATCGGGATTTTTCTCGACCGCTTCAAACATCTTTGCATTAAAGGTTGCGAACATCTTCACCGCCTCCGCCATTCCGCATGCAAACTGCCTTGACGAAAGAGTCGAGAGAACATTCGGATCTATCAGCACGGCTTTCGGCTGATAAAACGCACCGACAAGATTTTTATATCCTGCAAAATCCACGGCAACCTTGCCGCCGATTGAAGAATCAATCTGAGAAAGGAGGGTTGTCGGGACATTGTAGAAGTCAACACCCCTCATATAGGTTGAAGCGACAAAGCCTGCAAGGTCACCCATCACTCCGCCGCCGACGGCTACCACGCAATCGTTGCGGTCAAATTCGTTTTTCACCATCACTTCAAGCAGATCGGAATATGTTTTCATACACTTGTTCTGCTCACCCATCGGGAGAGTGACCGTGTGCGGCTCGGCACAAAAGGAGGCAATTTTTTCGGCATATTCCTTCGGTACGCCGTCATCGGTCACTATAAGCACCTTTCTTTCAAGCTTCAACAGCTCGCCTGCTCTGTTCAGCGCACCGCGTTCAACGGTTATGTCATAGCTGTTTGCTCCAAGTTCCATATGCAAAACGCTCATTATTCAGCTCTCCTTTCGTCAAGGATCTTCTCGTCCGAAAAGCTGCCGAGAATTTTAACATTCTCACAAAGCTTCTTTAAGTCGTGTATCATCTTTCTGCCGTCAAGGGAGTCGATATTGCCCTCGCCCTCGGCATAGAAATAGTATTCCCAGTTCGCATTACCCGTCGGACGGCTTTTCAGGCTTCTCAGATTAAACCTGTATTCGCCGATAACGGCGATCGCACCGCCGAGGGAGCCGGGTTCGTTCTTTGTCGTGAACATAATCAGGAAATGTTCGTCCTTTGGAGTTACCTTACATTCAGACCTTGTGAACACCGCAAATCTCGTTGTATTCTTCTTATTTTCGTTTATATCCTCCTGCAAAATCTTCAATCCGTAAAGCTCAGCCGCATCCTTGGAGGCGACGACGGCGATATCGTTTCTTTCGCCCTCTGCAACGGACTTTGCCGCAACTGCGGTGTTGACCGCCTGAGTCAGCTTCCAGCCGTGCTCCCTGAGATAAGGCATACATTGGGAAAGCGCCTGCGGATGGCTTCTGACCTCCGTGATATCCTCCATATTCGTTCCGGGCTTGGCAAGAAGACTCTGACCGAGGGGCATATCGTAGATACCCGAAACGGAAAGCTTGCCGTGGAAAGCAAGGTCAAGCACACGGTCAACGTCACCGGCGTAGCTGTTCTCTATCGGCAGAACGGCACAGTCACAGTCTCCGTCCTCGACCGCCTTGTATGCGCTGTCAAAATCGGGGCAGGACACCGCTTCGCCGCATTTGAAAATCCTCATTGCGGCAATGTGGGCAAATGCGCCCTCAACTCCGCTGTATGCAATCCTCATACCCTCAAGCAGACGCTTCTGATACTTTTTGGAAACGTCCATAACATTTTCGATAAAGCTTTCGTAATACGGACGGTATTCAAATGAAACAAACTCGCAGTTTTTCGCTGTCAATTCGGCCTCACGCTTTTTATCCTCGATGGGCAATGCGTTTTCCTTTTTAAATTCAGCGACAGTTTCCGCCGCTTTCATTCTCTTTTCAAAAAGCTCCGCCATTTCGGCGTCAATCTTTTCGATCGTTCTTCTTGCGTTTTGCAGATCGTTCATTGAATATCCCTCGTTTTTCAGAAATTTGCATTAAAAAACCCGCATAGTTCATTCTTACGAATTTTCTATGCGGTGTCTCTACACTTTATTTTTCGGCAACGGCGAAAAAGCCATCAGGTCAGCCGAGTTTTTTTAAGGAAGAAAGGCCGCATTGATGGTAATAAAAGTAATAAAATCGATTGTATATTTTTTTGTTTAACATCGAAGCTTCCTCCCACCTAAAAAATTTTCTATATTATAAAGCCTATTTTAAGGTTTGTCAATAGAAATTTTTGATTTTTCGCAGATTTTTCTTGTGCTGTCAAATCTGTGCTGTTATAATG
>JAXJRE010000115.1:0-4242 GCA_036310785.1 Acutalibacteraceae bacterium | reverse complement strand
GAATTGTTCAGAGGTGTACCGTTAACCGATTGATAGAAAGTCTCAAAGCTTGTCATCTGAGTGTCGATCCAATCAAGCCTGCGGCCAATCCAAAGTCTTAAATTCTCCTGAAGTCTTTCAAAATCACCGTAGTTTCCCCAAAGTCGGTCATTGTTCAAACCGGATTCGTAAAGCTTTTCAAAAGCCTGTTCAATATCTCCGCCAGGCTTGACCATATCCTCTATCGCTGTATATCGGTACTTTCTGTATGCCTGATAAACAGAATTCAGAAATGCCGGATCTTTCACAACATTCATTATATAACCTCGGTTAAAACAAGCCCATCTGTTGTGATAGAAAGGATAAGAATAATTGTCGGCCGAAGCATCCATATCCCAAATCGGTCCAAAAATCAGCTTTCCGTCAACATCTTTATACATATATGTGCTTTTATAAAGAAAATCCTGATTTTGGAATATTTCATTTATCAACACATCTTTGGCAAAGGAGTCAAGATCGGCAAGATCCGTGTATCTTACCTTTTTTCCATTATATTGAGAACAGAAATCGGTTGAAAGTGCAGCATTTTCAAAGGCGGAATAATAACTGCTTATTTCGTCAAGCATTCCCTTTCCTATTCCTTCGGGCTTGCTTACACAGACATTGCTCCCTCTTTCCGATTTAAAATACGGCGCTTCGATTCCGAAACATTCCAACAAATATCCGCCGTTGGTTTTCGGCAGTTCATAATAATCCGAAATCGTGTAGGTTTGACCCTTATAGGCAATAAAGCCGTCGGTTACCCAATCCATATTGTCTTCCATTATTCCTGCAAGCTCGTCACGTTCGGCTTTCGTCATGGTATTCTTGTTGGCATTGTATATCGCCTTTGCCGTGTCCTCGGCAATATCATCCCAGTCTGTGATATCAACCCTTGTGTCGCCGACACGAACGTGTTCGCAGAGAAGATAATTGCCGACAACCTTTCCGTTCAGCACAACATCAACCCATTGGGAACTCATTGCATCAAGCCCCATATCAGCGGCAAGATCATATGTAAGCTTGTTTTTTGAAAGAGCTTGATCATAAGGATTTGAAAGAAGCACCCAATGCTTGTTTTTGCCCATTCCGAGCAAATCCGTCTTTGTATCAAGCTTGACTTTATACGGCTTTTTGTCCGCTTGCCACGTTGAATTTCCGCGTCCTTTTATTTCCAATTCACCGTCATAGAGAACGGAGCTGTCATTAAATTCCGAATTACCCTGAAGCTTCATATTGGCCCTCAGAGTTTTTGTTCTGATGACAATATCCTCCCTGTTCTCAGTCTCAATATACATTACAGGAAGCTTACTGATAAACATATTCGACGTGCCGATAAGCTCGCCGTCCGCACCGTAGGCCTCTGCCGTCAGCATGGACTCGATATCGGACTCAACGGGAGTGTAGCTGTCCGTAAAATTGCTTATCTCCTCCCCGTCTATGTACCATTTATAGAGCAGATCAACTCCGCCGTCCTTTACGGAAACCGTCATAGGCACACCGACCTGAGCGTATTCCTCATTGAAATACACCTTATCGCTATTTTTTGTATAGACCTTCTCTGCGTCGCTGTAAGCGGCAAAAGAAATCATCGGTAAACATCCGAAAACGATTACCACCGACAGTAAAATCGAAACAAGCTTTTTCATCCTCACAGTCCCCTTTTATTTTTTAATATATTTGTAATTATTTTATCAGAATATCACATTAAAGTCAAACAGATAAGCTATACCGAATTTTCCGTTCGTCACAACGGCTTTGCGGAAATAAATCTTTTCTCCGTCACAACTCCGTCTGCGGTTATATCCCATTTTTCCGTCGGTATCTCTCCGTCTTTGAGCAGAAGTATTTCGGGACAGACAATTAACTTGTCTCCCGTATAATCCTCACAGAAGCGGTCGTAATACCCTCCGCCCCTGCCGAGACGTCTGCCGTTTTCATCGGCGGCAAGACACGGAAGAAGCATCAGATCAATTTCATTTTTTTCAACCGAGAGGCTCGTATCGTCAGGCTCATAAATTCCAAATTTGCCCGATCTGAGCTGAGCCTGATTTTTTATCTCTACCGCTTCCATTATTCCCTCGCCGACAATTTTCGGAACACACAGCCTTTTTCCCGTATTCAGGGCATTTTCGATAAGTCCCGAGGTGTCCGTTTCCGTCGGCATTGAAACAAAGATAAAGACCGTTTCGGCATTTTTCCATTGCTCTGTTTTCGTGACAATATCGCAGACTTCCGCTCCCCACTTTCTGAAATTTTCGGACGGGGTGTTTTTTATTTTTTCAAGGCAAGCCGAGCGAAGATCTTTTTTTTCCATTTTACTGCCCCCTTTCCGAAATTATAACATCATACTTTTTTATGTCAATAACAAAGGGGCTGTCTGAAGTGCGACAGCCCCTGAGAATATTATTGATTTTATGCCTTCAGCTTTATTCCCTTGCTTTCAAGCTTTGCAATAAGCTCGTTGACAATCGCCATAACCTCGTCCTTAACGAGAGTTCTTTCGGGATGAGAGAACACGATCCTTATCGTGATTGACTTGCCGTTTGCATCGTTGTAGGTATCGACAACGGAGGTCTTTTTTACAAGCTCCGAATTGATAAGCGCAATAGCTTCCTTGATCGGTCTGAACGTATCGGCAACGAAGGTTACGTCAACCTCGATCGACGGATATTTTGAAGCCTCGGCATACTTGATACCTGCGTTCTCGGTTTCAACAAGGTCTTTCATATCAATCTCAAGGAAAACAACATTCGCTTTCTTGTCGATATTCTTGAGAACCTCAGGGTGAACAACGCCGATCTCACCGATCTCCTTGCCGTCGCAGACGATAGCATTATAGTTCTTCGGGTGGATATAATTGAGACCTGTCTCTTTCGCCGTGAAAGAAAGGCTCTTGTGCTTAATGTCGTCAACCGCAACCGAAATCATACGGATAAGCTTGAAATAAAGCGTTTCTGTCGTTTCCGTCTTGCTGAACAGGGTGATTGCAAGCTTTTTGTGCTCACGGCAAAGGTTGTTTTCGTCAATGCCGTCAACAGTACGTCCGATCTCAAAAATTCCGAACGACGGAGCGTATGACGAATTGGTCTTAACCTGGCAAAGCTGAGTCGGGATCATTGATCTTCTGATAGTCTCAATGTTCGGGTTTGTCGCATTGAGAAGCTTTACATTCGGCTCTGTAACAATGCCGAGCTTTTTATATTCGTCGGTGTATTCCCAGATGTAGGAGTGAACCTCGTGCAGGGAGAACTCCTTGACAAGAATATCCTTGAGCTTATCCTCAATGCTCTTTTCGGCAAACGGGCGCACAGGATAGAGCGGAGCCGCCGCAGTGTGAACATCAAAGTTATCGTAGCCGTAAATTCTCGTAATTTCCTCGATGATATCCGCCTTGAGTGTGACGTCCTTTGTCGCTCTCCAGCTCGGAACATCAACGGTGAAATCGTCACCGTCAAGCATAACCTTAAAGCCGAGAGCCGTAAGCGTTTTAACAATAGTATCGTTGTCAATCTCGATGCCCGTATATCGGTCAACAAACCTCTTATCGAAGTTGAGAGTAACCTTGTCGAACTTCTTCGCATACTCATCGGTAAGGCACGAAGTAACCTTTACTCCGCCGTCAAAGTCGCTGAGAAGCTTAACAAAACGTGCAACCGCCGTGACCGTCATTTCAGGATCAAGGCTCTTTTCATATCTCATCGAAGCGTCCGTTCTGTGGGAAAGACGGGCTGAGGACTTTCTGATTGAAACAGCGTCAAAGGTTGCGGACTCAAGCGTGAGCGAGGTTGTATCCTCCACGATCTCGGAATCAAGACCGCCCATAATACCTGCGATTGCAACAGGTGTGTTGTCGTTGCAGATCATCAGCGTGTTTTCGTCAATATGCCTTTCAACGCCGTCAAGAGTCTGGAACTCAAACGGAGTTTCAAAGCGCTTTATTCTGATTTTTTCAACCTTTCTTGAATCGAAAGCGTGCATCGGCTGTCCCATTTCAAGCATAAGGTAGTTTGTCAGGTCTGCAAGGAAATTGATCGCTCTCATACCGCAGTAATAAAGACGGATTCTCATATTGGCAGGACTGATTTTTCTTGTAATATTCTCAAACTGAAGACATGAATATCTGTAACAGAGGGGATCCTCAATCTTCATATCTACCTTGGGAAGATCCTTGTATTCGGTAAGGTCAACGGTGTCAAGCGGCTTGAGCGGTCTGCCTGCAAG
>JAXJRE010000114.1:0-2098 GCA_036310785.1 Acutalibacteraceae bacterium | reverse complement strand
TTTCGAGTGCGGACCCTTCAACCACTTGGGTACATCTCCGTATATTTCTGTCTGCTTTATACTCGAAAAATTTTTGGAGAGAAAAGCAGGAGAGAACACTGAAAAATATTCGATTTTTATTTTTGAAAACCCTTATAAATGGGGGATTTCCGGCGGACGAAACGACCAAGCAACCGTAAAATTTCGAGTGCTGCACCTTCGACCACTCGGACAACTCTCCGTGTATTAGATTTTCTGTGTGCAGGTGAGGGTAAACCGACTTGCACATTGCAACGGATATTTTATCAAAAAAATGTACGGTTGTCAACCGAAAAAGCAAAAAATTAGCTTATAATCAAAATAATTTTTATGGTTGAGATTTTTGTTTCAGCGCACTTTTATGAATAAATGTGAAAGTCGTAAACAGAGATTGCTTTTTTCGAAAAAGCAGATGTCGAAAATAATAAAATTGTTTTACAAAAAAGGATACTTAAAACTGTCATTATACAATCCATAGCCAATGTAAATTATATATTCAATAACGCTTGTATCTACTCTTACATTTTGAACAAAAATTTTTTTGTGCGCAGGGCAATGTACACAAAAAATTATTTTCAAATTGACTTTTTTTGTCTGTAGTAGTATTATATTGTATATTACTGCAATGCAGAAAAGGAGTGGACATATGTTGAAAAAGGCTTTAGCTATTTTTCTTGCAGTTTTAGTAGCACTCCCGATAATGGGGGTGTCGGTGTCGGCCGCCGACGAAAAAAACTACATAATTACCGATCCTTATGCAGATGTTGACTGGGATACATGGGGAGCATACAAAACTCAGCTTCACAGCCACACAAATGCAAGTGACGGTTATCTTACCGTCCATGAATATGTTCAGAAGCACTATGATCTCAACTATGATATAGTTGCTCTTACGGATCACGGTACCATCAACAAGGGCTGGAATGTTGTACCCGAGACAATTCCGCTTCTTCGTTATATCAAGAAAGAGCGCACACAGATGGCTGACATTATTCCTCTTACCGAGGAGGAGTACAGCTCATACATCAACGGTACAGCCGAGTCTACAACACGCACTCATCAGAACGGTATGCTTGATGTGCCCAAAGGAATTGAGCTGAACATGGCTACTCCGGTTGCCGACTGCCACCTTACAGGATATTTCTCAGACTACGGTCAGGGACTTGCAGGCGTTTTCGGCGATTACGAAACTCCGAGTGAGGGCGTTAAAGAGGCAGGCGGAATTTCAATGCTTTCACACGTCGGTGAATATGTTTACACCGATAAGGACAGCGAGGATCACGTCGGACAGAAGGTTGACGACTATTATGCCGAGAAGTTTGCGAAGCTTTTCCTTGACAACAAGGGTTCAAGCGTCGGAATGGGTATAAACAGCGCAACGGACGCACATACACGCTGCGACAGAATACTCTACGATCAGATTCTTCAGAAGACTATTCCGAACGGTGTTGTTCCGTGGTCTTTCACGTTTGCGGATTCGCATAACGAAAGATCGATTAACGACGCTTACACGATGCACCTTATGCCTGAGCTTAATATGGATAACTTCCGCTCAAGCATGGAAAACGGTCAGTTCTTCTCTGTTTCTCATTATTCAAACGGCGTTGAGCTTAACGGAATGGCAGAAATGCCCGGTTATAATGACGATTGCGAGTCGAAGGATTATCTGAGCGATGATACGCCGATGGTAACACGTTTGACCGTCGATCAGGAAAACGACACGATTTCCGTTGAGGGAACTGATTTCAATATGATCACCTGGGTTTCAAACGGAAACGTTATTCTTCGTGAAGGGAATATCACAGACGGCAAGGCTACGCTTGATCTTCATTCCGAGCTTCTTGATGAGCCTTATCTCTATGTAAGATTTTATCTTACGGGCGATAACGGAATCTGCTATTCTCAGCCGTTCGTACTCAATGTCGAGGGCGAGGAGTTTGCTCCCGTTCAGGTTGACAAGGTTTACGATACTCCTTGGTTCCTCAGAAAGCTTGTGATGGTTGTTGATCTTGTATTCTTCAGATTAAATCCGGTTATCTGGATATTCAAGTATTTTGCATTAGGCTACAATCCTTTAGAC
>JAXJRE010000113.1:0-12057 GCA_036310785.1 Acutalibacteraceae bacterium | reverse complement strand
GTTCCGCCCGTTGCGCTGCTGCCGTTTGTAAAGCCTACTGTTGCGCCGCTGACCGTAACGCTGACAGCCGTTGCCTTGTCACAGTTGAAGTAAACGTTGCCCGTTGTCTTGGAAGCGTTGCTGATGAGTGCGCCGTCAACCTTATTTTCTCTGTCAAGATAATATTGGAACGTGCTGTTTGACGGATTGAGATAAATCGTTTCGGGTACATAGAAGGTTGTTGAAACAATGCCTGTTTCCGCCTGAAGCTCAACATTGATCTTGATCTGAAGACCTGCATTTACGGACTCCTGAGTAATTGAGAAGCTTGCCGTCTTTGTTTCGAAACCGCTTCTTTCTGCAGTATATGTGTAGCTGCCTGCGCCGAGCTTGTAGTAGTTATCCGAGTTGCACGGCGCAACGACGTTGCCGTCAGAATCCTTGACCGTTACGGTTGTGTCGTTTGAGGGAAGAATGAACTGAACTGTGCTTGTCTTGTAGTCTGTCTTCTCAACAAGGAACGGCTGAGCGTAGCAGATACCGCCTGCGCCGAGAACGTAAATTCTGACATATGAGCCGATCTCATCCTCATATTCGTTGAGGTCGAAAGTGATTGTCTGATTGTCATAGCTGACAGACTTTTCAGCAATAACCTTGCCGTCGGCAACCATTTTAACCGTCTGAGCGTTGTAGGGATTGACGCTGATCTGATTTGCTTCATCGTCAACCGTAACACGGCTGATCATCGGGAATGCGCCCGTTGCCGCAAAGCCGTCGCCAAGCTCCGTCGCTGTCTTAGCGTTCTTTGAGCAGGCGAAGAATGTGCCGTTTTCCATTGAGGTGCGGATGTTTGCCGCATTGTTCTCGGGCATTACGAAATACTGAGCGTTGTTTTCAACATCGCTGTAATCGTGAGCGTCGTCCTCGCAGAAGCCCCAGATGTTTCTGCCGAGAGGAGCGGTAACCTTGAGCGTTTCGTCATAGAGATAACGGTCGTTGTGAGTTCTGTTATCGGTCGTGTTGACAAGCTCCATACCGATGCAAGCCGAATAATTCAGGAAAAGATTTGCATACTTTGCAACAAAATCAGCGTTATAGGTGTTGATGTCGCTCTTGCCCTCTGTCCACTCGCCGACATGGTTAATGTGGCAGATACCGCCTGCGTTCTGGCTCTTTTTGATTGCATCCTCGGGCCATGTGGAGTTTACCTCAAGGTCACCGTGTCCGCAGTCGGCAAAGTAGCTGTTGACGTGGCACTTTGCGCTTGACGAGCCGTTAAGCTCGATGCCGAGAGGGATCTCGGTCATACCGTCGCCGCCCCTGTCTGAGCCTGTTGTGATCTGCTGATATCTTGCTTCAGAAATCTCATCAATATTTCCGTGCACAAAATACTGATAGCCGAAAATTGAAAGTCTTGTCTGATCCTCTGTCCACGAGTAGTTGACCGTACCGTGGTCTGTCAGAGCGAGAGCTTGATAGCCCTTGGCATAATATTCCTCGATCATATCGTTAAGCTCGATGTTTCCGTCGCTTCTGACGGTATGGACATGGGTTGCTCCCTTATATGCCTTCCAGGTGTCCCAGTCAACCGTTTCATACGGGTTGGTGATTTTGAAGTCATATTTTCCGATAGCGTCTGCGCCTGACGCAAAAGCGGTGCAGGGAATGTACGCCAGCAGGGATAATGCCATTATAATACTTATAATAATTGACAATGATTTACGCATAAAAATGCCTCCCAAATCTTTTACCCTTACGTCAAGAATACCACATATGCACAAATTAGTCAACAATTTTTATAAATTTTTAGAAAAAATATCCTTTTTGCACAAATATCAAAATGTTTTATCTATATAGAACTCCCCGAACACAGCAGTGCTCAGGGAGTTTTGATTGTATCTTCAGTTTCTTTCCGCCGCCGCTTCGATCGCTTTGCGGATATCCTCCGCGCCCTCGCCGTTGGAGGCGGAGAACGGAATAATCTGCACACCGTCAAATTCGGCAAGCTCCTGTTTTACCGCTTCAAGACGATTTGCACGTTCGGTCTTGTTGAGCTTGTCGCTCTTGGTCATAACAACGATGAAATCATAGCCTGCCGATTTCATAAACCTCATCATATCAAGGTCGTCCTTCGTGACCGGGTGGCGCATATCCGTGAGCTGAACAACAAGGCGGATATTTCTTCCCGATGTGAAATATCCCTCCATCAGATCTGCCCAGCGTTTTTTCTCGTTGAAATTGACCTTTGCGTAGCCGTAGCCGGGAAGATCAACGAGCTTTACTCCGTCGCAGTCAAAGAAATTGACCGTGACCGTCTTGCCCGGAACGGAGCTTACTCTCGCAAGGTTTTTTCTGTTCAGTATTTTATTGAGCATCGAGGACTTGCCGACGTTCGAGCGGCCTGCAAAAGCGATCTCCGTATGCTCGCTTTTCGGCAACTGCTGAGCCGTGCCGTAGGAAGCCTCGTATTTCACCTTATCAAATCTCATTTTCAGCCTCAAATCCGCATTGCGGTAAAGCCCTTGTCCTTTTTGACCGAGGCGGCAATGCTTTTTCTTTCTTTTTCATCATCGGTTTTTATGAGAGCGACATCAAAAACCTCGTCAAGCTCCGTCACGGGAACAAATTTGATCGCCGACCTGACCTTTTCGTCAATTTCGGCAAGGTCGGGAACATTCTTCTGCGGAATGATGACCGTCTTAATTCCCATTCTGTAAGCCGCCATGGTTTTTTCACGCAGTCCGCCGATCGGCAGAACTCTGCCCCTGAGCGAAATCTCACCTGTCATCGCAACAAACTGATTTACGGGAGCGTCCGTCAAAGCTGAAAGCAGGGCTGTTGCCATTGTTACGCCTGCCGACGGGCCGTCCTTGGGAACAGCGCCCTCGGGAACGTGGATATGAATGTCCTTTTCCTTATAGAACTTGTGATCCACTCCGTATTTGTCCGCCTTACTTCTGATAAAGCTGACCGCCGCCATCGCCGATTCTTTCATCACGTCGCCGAGTGAGCCTGTCAGCTCGACCTTTCCCGTGCCGTCAAACACCGCCGCTTCAACCTGGAGCATCTCTCCGCCTACGCTCGTCCACGCAAGTCCGTTGACTACGCCGATCTCGGCTTCGCCGTCCAAAGACAGCGGAAGATATTTCTTCGGTCCGAGCAATTTTTCGAGGTTAGTTTCCTTTACCGTCAGCGACTTTGCTTCGCCGCCGACTATCTCTGCCGCCGCCTTTCTGCAAAGGGCGGCAATCTTCTGTTCAAGCTTTCTGACTCCTGCTTCACGGGTGTAGCCGTCAATCAGGGCATAGAGAGCCTTGTCGTTTATCTTGAAAGTTCTGCCGTTAAGTCCGTGGAGCTTCGCCTGCTTCGGAACAAGGTGCTTCTTTGCGATGTTGAACTTTTCTTCATTAGTATAACCCGCAAGCTCGATTATCTCCATTCTGTCAAGCAGAGGCTTGGGAACGGTCGAAATGTCGTTCGCCGTGGTGATGAACATAACCTTGCTGAGGTCAAACTCAAGCTCGATATATCGGTCAACAAATGTGCTGTTCTGCTCTCCGTCAAGCACCTCAAGCAGAGCCGACGAGGGATCGCCCTTATAGTCCGAGCCGAGCTTGTCAACCTCGTCAAGCAGGATTATCGGATTTTGCGTACCTGCCTGCTTGACAGCGTTAATAATTCTGCCCGGCATTGCGCCGATATAGGTTTTTCTGTGACCTCTGATCTCTGCCTCGTCACTTGTGCCGCCGAGGGATATCCTCGCAAAGCTGCGTCCCATTGCCGAAGCAATGCTTTTGGCGATCGAGGTCTTGCCGACACCCGGAGGGCCTACAAGGCAGAGCGTCTGACCGTAACAGCCGTCGGAAAGCTTGCGGACGGCAAGAGCTTCGATTATTCTTTCCTTGACCTTTTCAAGACCGTAGTGGTCACGGTCAAGAACCTTTCTTGCATGATCAAGGTCAAGCTTATCCGTCGAATACTTGTGCCACGGAAGCTCAAGACAGGTTTCAAGATAAACCCTTATGACCGTCGCTTCGGGGGAGGTGGAGGACATTTTTTCAAGCCTTGCACATTCCTTGAGCAGCTTGTTTTCCGACTTTTCGTCAAGACCGAGAGCCTTGATCTTCTCCCTGAACTCGTCACACTCCGCCTGCGGAGAAAGACCGTCGTTCAGCTCCTCGGAAATCACCTTCATCTGCTCATTGAGATAGTATTCACGCTGGCTCTTGTCGATATTTTCCTGAACTCTCTGATTGATCTCATTCTCAATCTTCATCAGGTCGCCCTCGTTGGCAAGCATACAGCATACCTTTTCAAGCCGCTTGAGCGGATTTATCTCGTTGAGTATCTGCTGACGCTTCTTGTATTCAAGCATAATATTCGATCCGATATAATCGGCAAGCTCGCCCGGATCGTTCTTTTCAAGCACGTCGAGAATGATCTCGGCAGGCATCTGCGGAACGACCTCAGCGTAATCTTCAAAATAGTCCTTGGTCTGACGGACGAGCGCAGTCGCATAGTCCTTGTCGTCGGGACGGATCACAGGCTCACGGTGTATCTTCACATCGGTGATGAGATACGGCTCGCTCTGGAGCATATCGACAAGCGACGCTCTTGACAATCCGTCAACGGAAACCCTGACGGTGTCGCTGTTCGGCAGGCGGAGAATGTGGCTGATCTTCGCCACCGTTCCGATCTTGAAAAGTCGGTCGATATCAGGCTCGTCGTCTCTGACGTCCTTCTGAGCGACAAGGAAGATCTGCTGATCGTCGGCCATTGCCGCCTTGATCGCCTGTAACGAACGGGTTCTGCCGACATCAAACGTCACTCCCATTCCGGGAAAAACCACCAGTCCCCTGAGGGCAACCGTGGGCATAACCCTGTATTCCAATGCTTTATTCAAAAAATCAACTCCGATATTAAAAACAATATGATGACATTATACATTAAAAAGAAAAGTTTTTCAACCTAAAAACTTTGCCATAGCTGTTGAAAATTAGTGTATTGAATGATAAAATGAAATATAACTTGAAACAGGAGCGAATTATGGAACGTCATCAGCTCATTGAACGCAGTATAATCAAAAAATACAGAAAAACGATATGGAATAATTTTGTCGGAGCGATAAAGGACTATGAGCTTATCAGTCCGAACGACAAAATCGCCGTTTGCATTTCGGGCGGCAAGGATTCGATGCTGCTTGCGGAGTGTATGTGTCACCTGCAAAAATACAGCGATTTTCACTTCGATGTTGAATATATTGTAATGGATCCCGGCTATGTCGGCGACAACAGGGCAAAGATAATTGAAAATGCGGAAATTATGAAACTTCCGATAAAAATATTTGACTCCCCGATTTTTGAAACGGTCTATGCCGCACAGGGCGGCTCACCCTGCTACCTTTGCGCAAGGATGAGGAGAGGATATCTCTACAAATACGCTCAGGAGCTTGGCTGTAATAAAATCGCCCTTGGTCATCACTTTGACGATGCGATCGAAACAACGCTGATGAGTATGCTCTACGGAGCGGAGATCAAGACGATGATGCCCAAGCTCAGAAGCACCAACTATGAGGGAATGGAGCTAATCCGACCGCTGTATATGGTCAGGGAAAAGGACATTATATCGTGGGCAAACTACAACGGACTTGAATTTATCCGCTGTGCCTGCAAGGTAACTCAGGCGAATGCCGAGGCGGAAAACGGCTCGAAGCGGCAGGAGGTTAAAAATCTTATCAAAAAGCTCAAGGCGGAAAACGACAACGTGGATATGAATATTTTCAAGAGTATTCACAACGTAAACCTTGCAACGGTTATCGGCTACCGTGAATGTGACGGCGGCGAACTTCATATGTTCACGGAGGGGTATTGAGACCGTGTGTTTTGCCTCCCTCGTCTGAAATATAACAGCTAATATCTGCTACCACACCTTATTCGCCTCGTTCCTCGGCACCTTCCCCAAATTAGACCTTAGACGTTAGATGATAATGCTTTGAAATCTGATAAAACTATGCAAGGCTTCCCCTTGAGGGGAAGCTCCGCCGCAGGCGGTGATGAGGTGGAGTAAGTTTGATGAATAGCAATTTTAGGTCGCTTTCTGTGTTTTCACACCTCATCCGTCACGTCGTTCCTCCGTGCCACCTTCCCCTCAAGGGGAAGGCAGAAAAGACGTTAGATTTTAGACGTTAGACATAAGACGATAAAAATAAAATATTTGCTGAAACCATTTCAGCCTCCCCTTGTTGCAAGGGAGCCGAAAAGTTTCTTCAAAATTTAAAATAATACAGTCTAAAATCGAACATCTAAAATCTAAAGTCTAATGTCTGCCATCCCAACGGTGGAGCCTACAACTATCCGAAAGCGTGAAAAAATTGATTTACTTTTTTGACGACTACGAAAAATTTTCAGCCGAAAAATTTTTGAATTTTCTTCCCGAAAATCGGCTGAAAAAATTTGAAAAACTGAAAAGAAAAATTGACAGAGACAACTGCGTTATTGCGCATCTGCTTCTGACTTTTGCGCTGAAAGAAAACGGTGTGAAAAATTTTGAAACCGTGACCGGAGAAAACGGAAAACCGTTTCTTGAAAGCGGAGAAAAACATTTCAGCATCAGTCATTGCTCTCAGGGTGTCGCCGTTGCGGTCGGCAATTCGCCCGTAGGCATCGACGCTCAGGAGAAGAACGGGTTTAACGAAAGAGTTGCGAAAAGATTTTTCTCCGAAGCCGAAAACGAATTTATCAAAACAGCTTTTGACAAAGAGGAAGCGTTCACAAGACTTTGGACGCTGAAAGAAAGTGCAATAAAATGCGACGGAAAAACGCTTGCCGATATCGGCGAACTTTCCTTTGAAAATTATGAAAAACATTTTGAAAAATATGAGAAAAAATTCTCATGTCTCGGTGAAAAAAATGTTCTGATTTCCGTCTGCGGAAACGAATATTTTGATGAAATAAAAATTGTAAAAACGGAGGACTTTATATGAAAATTTTATTTCAGGGCGACAGCATAACCGACGCTGACCGCAAGCGTGAAGATCCGCACGATCTCGGCAACGGATACCCGAAATTTGCCGCAAAATTTTTGAAGGAGAGATTTCCCGAAAAGGATATCGAGTTTATTGACCTCGGAATAAGCGGCGATCAGACGAGCAATCTCGTCGAAAGATTGCAGGCGGATTTTATCGACGTTCAGCCCGACATCGTTTCGATTCTTATCGGTGTCAACGACACATGGCACAGAGCCGAGAGCCGTGACTGGCTTTCCGACGAGAAGTATGAGGAAAATTACCGCACGGTGCTTGAAGCGGTCAAAACCAAGACGAATGCAAAGATCGTAATGATCGAGCAGTTCCTGCTTCCTGCCGAGGATAAGCTTTATTTCCGTGAGGATCTTGATCCGAAAATTCAGATCACAAGGAAGCTCGCCCGTGAGTATGCGGATGTTTTCATTCCGCTTGACGGACTTCTCGCCTCCCACATCTGCAACGACGACTGGCAGAAGGTTTCCGAAGACGGCGTTCATCCGACCTACTATCACGGCGCAGAAGTTATAGGAAAAATTTATGCGGACTATGTCGGAGAGTTAATTAAATAATAAAATAATCGCAGACCGTAATTCGATCTGCGATATTTTTATTCTTCAATATCCACCTGTTCTACCGTTCCGCCGAGAGCGTCGCCCATAAAAATCAGAGCGTGGTTTTCAAAATCCTTCGCATTGTCGCTGACAAAATATTTTCTTTCGCTGTCAGCGGTTTTGCTGAGGAGATTTTTTTCTTTAAGTCCTTTTTTCAGCTCCTCCGCCGCCGCAACGGACGAGCTGATTACCGTCACTCCGCCGCCCATGATCTCGGTTATCACATCGTAAAGCAACGGGTAATGAGTACAGCCGAGGACGAGTGTGTCGATGCCCTGCTCTTTCAGCGGAGTGAGGTACTCCCTGAGAACCTGTTCGATTACCCTGTCGCCCTTTTTGAAGCGTCCCTCCTCAACGAGAGGAACGAGCAGAGGACAGGCAAGGCTTATCACCTGAATATCGGGAGAAAAACCGTGTATCGTTTTTTCATATGCGCCGCTGTTCACGGTTGCATTTGTTGCGATAACGCCGACCTTTTTGTTTTTCGTCAGCTCCGCCGCCTTTCTCGAAGCAGGCGCAACCACTCCGTAAACGGGCAGACCGCTGTATTTCTCCTCGACCTTTTCCCTCGCTGCCGAGTCCGCCGTGTTGCAGGCGATAACAACAGCCTTTAAGCTGAAGCGGCTGAGAAATTTCACGTCGCTGAGAACGTATTCGGTAATCTGCTCCTTTGAGCGTGTGCCGTAGGGAACATGAGCTGTGTCCCCGAAATATATTATGTTTTCATTCGGCATTGTTTCAACTATGCTTTTCACGACGGTCAGACCGCCGATTCCCGAATCAAAAACGCCGATATACTTTTCGTTTTCTGTCATACAGTGCCTATCCTTTCCGAAAATCAGGTAAGCTTTTTTCTGCGCAAATCAAAGCGCATTTACAATCCTCTTGAAGTGGTCGCCTCGCTCCTCGAAGCAGGAATACTGGTCAAACGAGCTGGTGGTCGGCGAAAGGAGAACAATATCTCCGCTCTCGGCAACCTTGTTCGCCTCTGCGACAGCCTCGTCAAGAGTTGTTACGACAATGCCGTCCTCTCCGACAAGCTCACGCACAAGCCTCGGTCCGCAGGCACCGAAGCCGATCACCTTTTTTACACAGCCGAGGTGCTTTTTCATCTCGTCCATAGAAAGTCCCTTCTCAAATCCGCCGACAAGCAGGATAACGCCTTTCGGGAAAGATTTCAGCGCAATTATCGTTGCGTCAGTGTTCGTGCCCTTGGAATCGTTGTAGTATTTTATTCCGTTCAGCTCACGGACAAACTCTATCCTGTGCTCAACGCCAGTGAATGAGGAAACCGCTTCATAGATAATATCGTTTGAAACGCCGATAGCCTTTGCCGCCGAAACAGCGATGATAACATTCTGCAAATTATGCTTTCCGACAAGCCTTATTGCGTCGGTCGGCAGTACCTTTTCGCCGCCGATTTCAATATAACCGTCCCTGACAACGCTGTCGGTGTTTTCGTTTTCAATGCTGAAGGAATGTTTAACGCATTTCACAGGATAGAGGTCGGTGTATTCCTTGACAACAGGATCGTCCGCATTGAGCAGGAAGACATCACCGTCAGCCATATTTCTGTAAACCTCGGTCTTTGATTTATAATAAGCGTCCAGACCGCCCATAAAGTCGATGTGATCGGGAGTGAGGTTGATTATAACGGCAACCTCGGGGCGGAATTTATCAATATTGACAAGCTGAAAATTGGAAATTTCAAGGGCAATGTAATGTCCGCCCTCCTCCATAAGTCCGTTTTCCATAACTATCTCGCAAAGAGGGATTCCGATATTGCCGCAAAGGTGAGCCTTTTCGGGGAACGCACGTTTAAGGATCTCATAAACAAGGGTTGTGGTGGTCGTTTTGCCGTTTGTGCCCGTGACGGCTATATAGTGCTGAGGCTTTGCGACCTGATAGGCAAGCTCGATCTCGGTGATAACGGGAATGTTGCGCTCGGCAAGTCTCTGCATTGCAGGACTTCTGAACGGTACGCCCGGATTTTTGACAACGAGGTCAAAGTCACGCTCAAAAACCTCTGCGTCCTGTCCGACGATTTCAACTCCGTTTTCGTTGAGAAAATCAATCTCTTTGATTTCTTCTTTCTTCTTGCTTTCCGAAAGGGTGATTACCGCACCGAGCTTTTTCAGCACTCTGATCGCCGCCATACCGCTTCGTGCAAGTCCGACGACGAGAACCTTCTTTCCTGAAAGATTCATATTCAAAAACCTCCGTTTGACTGTGTACATTATATAGAAACAGATACTATTATATTCTTGTCAGACTCAAAAGTCAATCGAAACAAGGCTTAACCTTTCGTCAAATTGAATAAAAAAGAAGCCGAGAGTTTTATTTGTAATTATTTTGAATATGTGGTATAATCATTTATCATAGGAATAATATCATTTTCCGAAAGGAGCAGAATTATGAAAAAGATTCTTTTATCCGTTCTTTCGGTCGTTCTCTGCCTTTGCCTTGTCGTTCCCATAGGTGTAACGGCATTTGCAAAGAATGAGGAAGTACCGACCGTAACGGAAACAAACACAACTCTTGAGGAGTTCCTTGCCGACGCAGAGGCGAACGGCAACAAGGTTCAGGTTGTCGGCGACACCATCGGCAATCTCGGCGACGCTTTTGAATCGCTTTCTTCAACAAGCTTTAAGACTGTATTTATGAAAGCTCTTGCCAAAGCGATAAACGTGCTCAGCAACACGCTCGTAAACATTATCGGCAAGGCTCTCGGTCTGGTTATCCCCAAGACCTCCGTTATCAACGACTATGCCGGCTTCAATCTTGACGATTACGGCAACTTCTATTCGGGAATGTCCGAGTTCCTTGACGCTCCGGCGGCAGGCGCAAAATGGCACCTCGGCTATGCTCAGGCTTCCATTCTTCCCGACGATTTCGGCACAACGCCTTACACAATGGGCGGCTACGGTCTTATGGCTACAACAACCGAGACCTTTGACGGACTTTGGGTGCGTACAATCGTTCTCAACGACGGAACAGGCAGAGGCAACGTTGCTTTCTGCGTGCTTGACGCTATCGGCATCGCAAACGCCGACGTTCGTCTTATCCGTGCCGCGGTTGCGGATTTCGCAAAGGCAAACAACATTGTCAGCGTCAATGTTTCGGTAACTCACACCCACAGCGGAATTGATCTCCAGGGCGTATGGGACAACACCGTTTCAAATGTCCTGAACAATATCTTCCTTTCAAATCTCGGTCTTTCCGATATTCACAGCGGTGTAAACCGCACCTTCCTCAACAAGATCATTGAGCAGACCGCAAAGACCATTAAGGCGGCCTATGCCGATATGGAGGCAGGTACTCTCACCCTTGCAAAGAAGGATATCGCAGACGATTATCTTCGTGACAGAACTGCTCCCTACACCTTTGACGGCAATCTTTACCGTCTGAAGTTCGTTCCCGACGACAGGAGCAAGACTCCGACAATCGTCGCATCGTTCAGCGCACACCCTGAAAATTCAGGCTACGGTCACACGGTTATTTCCGCAGACTTTGTTCCTTACATTGAGGAAGTTCTCAACAAGGCAGGTTACAATTTCATTTATATTCAGGGCTGTATCGGAACTATCACCTATCAGCGCGGCGCAAGCAATGACGGAATTGAAGGCCTCACAAGATATGAGGAAACCGTAAGATACGGCCATGAGATCGGCTACATCATTCTCGGACTTACAAAGACTGAGGCTGAGTGCAAAACGACGAACTACGCTCTCGGCGATTTCCTCGGCGAGGCTGAATACAGCTCAAACGAGAAATATTCCGCATGGTATGAGGACTGGAAGCCTGTTGCAGAAACAACAGTTGCTCCGATGCTCAACATTGCTCACAAGCAGTACATAATCGAAGTATCCAATTCGCTTATGGATATCGTCGGCAAGACGGGTATCACGGATTACTTCTTCCTTTATGACAAGACGAACGGCAAGTATTTCACCGTTACCGAGTGCGGTTATATGGAGCTTGGCAATTCTCTTCTCGTTGAGCTTTGCCCGGGCGAAACCTACGGCGAGCTTCTCATGGGCGGCGACGGTCTCAAGGGCTTCCAGTACAAGTCACTCCGTGAAATGTACGGCGAGAACATCATCGTCTTTGACCTTATGAACGACGCTATCGGCTATATTGAGCCTGACGACGATTTCGTAATGGCAGGCGTTCAGTACAGCGAGTCCAAGGAATCCTTTGACACAGATACATGGTGCCTTATCTCCTGGGGTAAGAACACCGCTTCAAAGGTTATTTCCGAGTTCATTGACCTCGTTGACAGCGTAAAATAAAACACAGCAAAAAAATATCGGAAGTCGGCAAATGCCGGCTTCCGTTTTTGTTATCAGATTTTCTGTTCGACCGCTTTTATCCATTCCTCGGCGATCAGCATATGACCTGCGATTGAGGGGTGAGTGCCGTCCCACATATAATATTCGGTCT
>JAXJRE010000112.1:0-3569 GCA_036310785.1 Acutalibacteraceae bacterium | reverse complement strand
TGAAGTTCCGACAATCGGAATGTTCCTTTCGGCAGGCAATCCCGAGGACGGCTACAAATACTCACAGCATCACCCAAAGGTCGTGTTTGACGACAGCATACTTTACAGAGGAAGTGCCGCCTACGCATATTTCGCCGCAAGATATTTACAGGACAAATCCTAATAACAAAAAGAAAAAGGCCGTTGATCTCATCAGAAATCAACGGTCTTTAGTTCTTAATAAAGTTTACTGCTCAACGGGATAAACGCTGACCTTCTTGCGATCCTTGCCCATACGCTCGTACTTTACAGTACCGTCGATGAGAGCGAAAAGAGTATCGTCAGAGCCCTTGCCAACGTTGTTGCCCGGATGGATGTGTGTTCCACGCTGCTTGTAAAGGATGTTGCCTGCAAGAACAAACTGTCCGTCTGCACGCTTAGCGCCGAGTCTCTTGGACTCAGAATCACGTCCGTTACGGGTAGAACCCATTCCTTTCTTATGAGCGAAAAGCTGAATGTTGATCTTAAGCATTTTGACACCTCCGTAGTGTTACTTTAATGTTGTTGGGATAATCTGCGGCTAAAGCCTCGATGTGAAGCCTAAAGCCCTCAAGAATTTGCTGCGCTTCGGATAATTTTGTCGTAACGTGAAAGCTCATTTTTCCGTCGGAAACATTGACCTTCGCCTGACATCTGACAATTTCGGTAAGAGTGTTGGCAGTCATATAAGCTGCGGAGGAAACAGCGGCACATACAATGTCCGATCCCTCGTCCGCATAGCCCGAATGACCACTCGACTCAAAGCCCGTAATGCCGTTATCCGAGGTAAAAATAGTTACCTTGATCATAGCTTACGCATTGATCGCAGAGATTTCTACCTTAGTGTAGGGCTGTCTGTGACCCATCTTGCGCTTCTCGTTCTTCTTCGGCTTGTAGGTAAATACAACTACCTTCTTCGCCTTGCCATTCTTGACAGCCTTTGCCGTTACAGTTGCACCGTCAACATACGGAGCGCCTACAACAATGCCATCTTCCTTGCCGACTGCGATAACCTTGTCGAAAACAACTTCGCTGTCTGCTTCAACGTCAAGCTTCTCAATGTAGAGGGTGTCTCCAGCCTCAACCTTGTACTGCTTGCCGCCGGTAACGATGATTGCGTACATTCTAACTAACCTTCCTTTATTATGGACTCGCTACGTGGGGCGGAATAAATCACTTGTGCCGCCCGAAAGCGACGCCCGTAATATGCGGTATTTAGAATTTTATCACAGAGGTCAAGCTTTGTCAACAGTTTTTTTGAAAAATCGAATATTTCAAAATTATTATTTGACACCGACCAATATTAATTGTATTATGTTTGTATATCACGGAGGTGAAACAATGATCGACAGTATCGGATTTGATCTTGACGGAACTCTCTGGAGCTCCATGAACTGCATAACAAAGGCTTGGCAGACGGTCGCCGAGGAATACGATGTCAATGTTCCGGACGACTCTCAGATGCGCTCGGTAATGGGACTTAACCGCATTGACCTGATGAAGAAGCTGTTCCCCGATATGGAACGGGAAAAGGCTGACGCTTTCTTTGACAGGGCGACGGTCGAATGTGTCAGAGAGCTTGAAAAAAACGGCGGAATACTCTATGACAATGTGGAAGAAACGCTCGGTGAGCTTTCAAAGCACTTCAAGCTCTACATAGTCAGCAACTGTCAGGAAAGCTATATGAACGCATTTCTGAGCTATCATAAGCTCGGCAAATATTTCTGCGACTTTGCCTTTGAAGATCCCGAAACCCTCTCAAAGGGCGAGAACATCAAGAAGGTTATTAAGCGTAACGGAATGAAAAATTCAATCTACATCGGCGACACTCAGGGCGACTGCGACGCGGCAAGGCTTGCAGGTCTCCCCTTTGGCTTTGCCGCCTACGGCTTCGGCTCTGTTGACAGATACGACTATACATTCAATTCATTCTCGGAAATAAAACAGCTTATCAACGAATAAACGGAGGTAATTTTATGGAAAAAGAAAAGCTCTCGGAGATAATCAACAAAAAGGTTCTCTACATAATTTTTGCCGTTCTCAGCTTCATAATGTGCGGCGTACAGGTTTTCTTTATCATCGTTGAACATGGTATCTACATGGGCGGAGTATGGTATATGATCGCCGTGGCATGGCTTCTTCTGACCGGATTATTTATATACAAATATATTGCGGCCGTCCGTGACGAAAAAGAGGAAGCAAAAAGGATTGCGGAATTTAAAGAAAAATACAAAATTAAATAATTTTTTAAAAAACCTATTGACTTTAGCATACTAACGTGTTACTATACTAACACAATAAAGTTTGGAGGACGTTTATTATGAAAAAAATTATTGCGATTACCCTCGCCGTGCTTATGGCAGTTATGACATTTGCCTTCGCAGGCTGCGGCGACAAGAAAACAACAGACAGCGATCTTGAGTATGTTAAGAACAACGGAAAGCTCGTAATCGGTATTACAGACTTTGACCCTATGGATTATAAGGACGCTGACGGCAATTGGATCGGCTTTGACGCCGACCTCGCAAGAGAGGTATGCAGTAAGCTCGGTGTTGAAGCTGAGTTTAAAGTAATCACATGGGGACAGAAAGAAAACGAGCTTAAAACCAAGAGCATTGATGCTATTTGGAACGGAATGACGATCAATGATGCAATCAAGAATGTTGCCGATATTTCGGGAGCATACATGACAAACTATCAGGTTATCGTTGTAAAGGACACAAAGTACAATTCAATCGAAAGTCTTGCAGGTAAAACCATTGTTGCCGAACAGGGCTCTGCAGGTGAATCTGCAATTCAGGGCAATGCAGATCTTTCAAAGAATTACAAGCCTGTTGAATCTCAGGGCGACGCTCTCCTTCAGGTACAAAGCGGACAGGCTGATGCCTGCGTTATCGACTATGTTATGGCAGGATCAATGCTCATTGAAGGCAAAACTTACAGCAATCTTTCCATTATCAAAGATGTTAAGCTCGGCGAAGATGAGTTATACGGTATTGCATTCAGAAAAGGCTCCGACATTGTTGACAAAGTAAACACAGCAATTTCTGAGCTTGTAGCAGACGGAACAGTCTTGAATATTGCTGAGAAATACGGTCTTCAGGACAGCATCATCACTGATTTTCAGCCGACAGCAAAATAAACAATTGTTAAATATTTTAGGGTAAGGGCGAATACCTTTACCCTATACTGTTTTTTCAGAGAGGATAAAAAAACATGAGTACTTCACTTTGGGACGTTACGGTAAACCTTTTTGTCAACGGATTTATACCAACGTTAAAAATATTTGCCGTCACTCTTGTCTTTGCTTTACCGCTCGGACTTTTAATCAGTTTCGGCTCAAGAAGCAAATTCCAGCCGCTTCGCTGGTTAGTTAGAACAATCGTTTGGATCGTCAGAGGCACACCTCTTATGCTTCAGCTTATAGTTTTCTACTACGGACCCGGTCTTATTACGAACGGTGAATTTATGCTTGAATGTGAGCCTGCTGTTTATCTAACCTTCATCTTCAATTACGCCTGCTATTTTTCGGAAATTTTCCGCGGCGGAAT
>JAXJRE010000111.1:0-4703 GCA_036310785.1 Acutalibacteraceae bacterium | reverse complement strand
TTATTTCCGATTTTGATAGAATAAAATTGTAATAATATTTTGACGGGAGTGATTACTGTGGCAGAATTCAGAACCGAACGCAAGGGCGAAATAATCAAGTGCGAATACACCGTCAGCGGCGGAATTGACGGCGGAGCATATTCGCTCAGAGCTTCAAAAACAGGTGAAAGCACCGCCGAGCTTGCCGTTTCAAACGTTGTCAATCAGGCAACCTTTGAGCGTGAAAAGTATTATGACATCGGTGCGGAAATTTTTGATGAAGTTGCAAGAATCGTTGACCGATACAGAATGTTGCGCTGGTCAGCGAGGGCGGAAAAACCCGTCCTTGTCAATGATGAGGAAATCACGATCGTTCGTATCGTTGTGTCCGAGGACGGCGAGCCGAAAGCGTATAAAATATCGAGCAAGCAGATGCTTCCCGCAAACGCTCTGAAAGCCTTTAAGGAAATTCGGGCGTGTATGGAAAGCTTCACCAAATAAAAATTAAGCGGTATCATCTCAGACCGAGAGTGATACCGCATTTTTTATTTCCTTACCGTTTCGGGTAATGAACCGCACCTGAGCGATTTCGGGAGAAGATTTTCAGCTTCCTCCCTTGTGATCTCTCCTGCGTTGCATTTTGCCATAATCTGAACGTCTTTGTCTCGCAGACGGTAGAACAGATAGATGAACGAGGTTATCGCAAGTCCGATACTCGGAACAAGAATATATGTTACCCACAGTCCGTTGAGAGCCGTTGCGCTCTGCACGATGTTCAGCTTTTCTATATCGGCAAAGCTTTCCGCCTCAATCTTTGTCCAGTCGAAGAAGCCGAGGATCGCAAGACCGAGCGACGAAGCGACCGCCGCGGCAATCTTTGTCGTAAATGTCTGAATGGAGAAAGTAATTCCCTTTGCGTCAACACCTGTTTTGTACTGACCGTATTCGGCGCAGTCGGGGGTGAACATAAAGCCGAGTGTGCCCGTAACGCTTGTGAAAAGACTGCGTATTACCGTCAGCACGATGAACAAAAGCTTGTTCTGCCAGCCGATAAAGTACATCACCAGTCCGAGAACGGCGGCGACGGTGTTGCAGATGAAAAACAGCTTGAATTTATCAAACCTTTTTGAAACAACGGGAATAAGCAGGGCTACGACGATTGACGGAACAGTACTTAGTATGCCGAGAATAATGTTAAAATTTGCACTGCCGAAAAGGTAGTACGAAACAAACAGGGACAGCGCATTTCCCGTCATAAGTCCGTTTGCAAAGAGATAGCCGAGGTAATAGATCAGCAGATACTTGTTGTGAACAAGATACATCAACATTCTCTTTATTGAGAAAGCCTCGTCCTCAAGCTCGCCGTGATAGTTTCTCTCCTTACCGGTAAAGCAGAGCGGTATCATAAACAGCAGTCCTAAAACCGAGAGCAGAATGACGGTCGGACTGAAGCTGAGACCGACCTTCTCGCTGACAAGGAGCGTGCAGAGCATTCCCGAAAGTCCCATTCCTGCGCCGCTGAAAAGTCTGCCGAGCGACATAAGCGTATTGCGCTCGTTGATATTGTCGGTCATTGTTGTGACCATACTGTAAATCGGCACGTCGCAGACCGTGTAGCTTGAATCCCAGAGCAGATAGGCGATCATAAACCAGATCAGCTTACCTGACTGAGCCATACCGCTCGGTATGATAAAGAGCAGAACGGTCGAGATCGGGACAAGACCGACGGAGAGCCTGATCCACGGGAGACATTTCTGACCGTTTTTGAACTTTATTTTGTCAAATATTATGCCGAACATCGGATCGTTGACGGCATCCCAGATCTTGACGATCAGCGTGACAACGGCGATCTTGCCGAGGTCAATGCCGTTCATCATAAGGTATGTAGCCATAAAGGTCGTGACAACGTTATAAAAGATGTTCTGACCGACAAAGTAAGACCAGTAGCTCACACGCTCACCGAGCTTAGTCGTAAAGTCAGGGGGCGAAAGAATACTCTTGATACTCATATAATCTCCTCCAAGCCGCTTTTTATTCTATTATACGTTGTTTTTGCCTGACCGTCAATATAAAAAAACCGACAGCCCGAAAGCTGTCGGTTATAGTAGTTTGTTATCAGAATGTCATCTTATGTTTACAGGTCCATTTACCGCTGATTGATCCGACCTTTATAGTAATGCCGAGAGCTTTTCCCTGAGCATTTGCAACGGTGAGCGGCATTTCTACCGTAACGTTGTTTACCCTGCCCTGAGAATCAACATAAGCGGTGAGAACCGTTCCGGGATAGTTGAATGTGCAGCTCTGAATTGTAATTGCCGATCCAAAATCAATTACGTTAATGTCAAGCGGCCATGCACACGAAGCGTTATACCTTGCAGTACCGGTGTGTGAACAAGACTCCTGCTTGAGGGTTATTACAATCTTGTATCCTGATCCGCTTTGCTGAATGTTTGCAGACTGAACTGCATCACCATAAAGATTTGTAGGAAGAACAAACTGGTTTGCCGCCGTACCGTCTGAAGCTCTTCCGTTTGAAAAGGTCATTGTGGTCGGCTTGTCATTATTCTTTGTATTGTTCGAAATGATGTTTTGAGCCATTTGGTCAACATCCCAGTTCAGATTGCCTATATCAATACCTGAAACATTAACATCAACATGCTCAGTTTTTGTATCTGTCATTCTTGCCTGAGAATAGGAGCTTTTGAGGCAGGTGTTGTAATATGCAACAATTTGATTCTTGTTATATCCGAGCACGGTTGACGCCTGCGGCTGAGCGGAATTATTCGAGCCGCTGCTGTTGTTGCTTGATCCGCTGTTGCTGTTGATGACACTACCGTTCTGCTGAGTGACCGTCTGTCCGTTCACATTGGTGACGGTTGTTCCGTTCTGCGCAACGCCCTGATTGTTTGTGCCGGTATTGACCTGATTGCCGGTATCGGAATAGTTATTTCCCTGAACATTCACTTCCGGCTCAATACTGCCCGTAATTTTATCCAAAGCAACGTTCCATGCCGTACAGCAGATAATAACGGCAAGCATTACCGAAACAATTACTGTAAATTTTTTCCAACTTCTGTCCATGGTCTTCACACTCTCCCATAAGATATATTATTATTCTATCATACTCTGATGAAAATTTCTACTGTTTTATCCGAAATTTGTGTATTCAACAACTGTTTTTGCCGAGCCGCTGACCGCACCGCCCTTTATTTTGACAAGGGTTACTCCCGAAAGGTTAAAACGCTCGGTATAGCTGACCGTCATTGATTTCGGGCTTGAGTCATCAACGCTTATCCTTGCCGTGATGCTTATTCCGTCCGCAGAAACGCTGACCGAGGACGCCGTGGACTTGAATTCTCCGAGCGACGAAGTAACCTTTGCCGCGCTGACATAGTCTCCGCCGAGCTTGCTGAGTATTCCGCTCTCGTCGGTGGGATCACTCTCCGGGTTAAGCTCGGCAGTCAGAACGACGAGGTTATTCTCCTGCTTTGCGCTGATTGAGGAAATATTTTCCTTATCTATCGGGCCTTTAACAAAGCTGTTTGCAAAAAGCTTACTGTCCGTATTATAATCGTATTCAGCGGAAATATCTTTTTCCCCGAACACGGAAGCGAAAGCATCGGAAACATTGGAAACAGATGAAAGCGAACCGACGCTGTCAACGCTCGCGTCGCACTTCACCGTCTTTTTATATTTATAGCAATACTGATCTACATAATTGATAGCCGCATTGAGCATATCCGAAAGCTCGGTTTCGTCCGTCGGGATTGACGCTATCTTCACCGTCTGAGAGGTTGCGGATTTTTCAAAGGTCGGCTCCTCCTCCTGCTCGGGAGCGGGTGTTTTGTTTCCGCAAGCAACGAGCGAAAACAATATACATACCGCCGTTGCCGCAGATATAATTTTCATTATATACTCTTTCATTTAATCAATCACCATCAATAAGATTACCTTATCCGCACGTTTTTGTCAAGAGTGTGTTATCTGCCGAAAACGATATCTGCAATTTCTTCACAGTTCCCGACAATGTAGTCAGCCTTATATTCAACAAATTCCTCACGGCTTCCGTAGCCGAAAAGAACTGCGGCGCAGACTATGCCTGCCTTGTGTGCGCCCACAATGTCAAACTTCCTGTCGCCGACCATCAGTATCCTTGACCTGTCGCTCACGCCCGTTCTCTCAATCGCAGAGTTTACTATCGCCGCCTTGTCGGAATCCTTATACTTTCTGTCCGCACCGATAATGCAGTCGAAGTACCTGTCAATTCCGCTCATTACAAGTATTCTTTCCAGAAAATCCTGCGGCTTTGAGCTTGCGACGGCGGTTTTAACTCCGTCAGCCTTGAGCCTTTGCAAAAGCTCGGCAATGCCGTCATAAATATAGTATTTATACAATCCAACCTCGTCGTATTTCTGACGGAAGCTTTTCATCAGCGAGTCAACGTCATCGTCCGTGAGCCAAGGGTACAGAGTGTGATAGCTGACCGTCATCGGCGGGCCGATGAATTTACGGATTTCCTCCTCGCTCGGCTGTTCAAGTCCGTGCTCCTCGATCGCATGACGCACGCAGAAAAAAACACCCTCGCCCGTGTCGGCGACAGTTCCGTCAAAATCAAAAAGAACCGCATCAAAATTTGCCATAATTACGCCTCCGTTCATACCCGATTATTGTAACACAAATAATAATGATTTACAATACGGGATTTTTATGATACAATATAAAAC
>JAXJRE010000110.1:0-4842 GCA_036310785.1 Acutalibacteraceae bacterium | reverse complement strand
TATGGTTTATAAAAACTATAAATTTTCTCGTCTAAAATCTAACATCTAATGTCTACCGTCTAATTTCACACCTCATCCGCCTCGTTCCTCGGCACCTTCCCCTCAAGGGGAAGGCTTGAAAGACATTAGATTTCAGACGTTAGACTTTAGACTTTAGACTTTAGACAATAATACCTTTAAATAGTGGAAAAAATTGCTATACAACTGCTTTCCGTTCGTGAAAGCGAACTGTTTATCGAAAGGATTTGATAAGCTATGAAAATAATGGTAATCGGCGGCGGCGGACGTGAACACGCCGTAATCAGAAAATTAAAGGAAAACACTTCGGTTGAGGAAATCTTTGCTCTGCCCGGCAACGGCGGAATTGCCGAGGACGCAACCTGTGTTCCGATCGGTGCAAAGGACATTGACGGAATTGTCAGTTTTGCCCGTGAAAACAAGATTGATTATGCCGTTGTAACTCCCGACGATCCTCTTGTTCTCGGAGCTGTTGACGCTTTGAACGGGATCGGTATTCCGTGCTTCGGACCTGAGGCAAAGGCGGCGGCGATCGAGGGCAGCAAGGTTTTCTCCAAAAACCTGATGAAAAAATATAATATTCCCACCGCACGTTACGAGGTGTTCGACACTCCAGAAGCGGCGGCGGAATATCTTAAAACTACGACTTTCCCGACGGTTATCAAGGCGGACGGACTTGCACTCGGCAAGGGCGTTATAATCGCTGAAAACCTTGACGAGGCTCTTGACGCCGTTGACTCCATGATGAAGGACAAGATCTTCGGCTCAAGCGGAAGCCGAATTGTTGTTGAGGAGTTTCTCACAGGCCCCGAGGTTTCCGTTCTCAGCTTTACCGACGGTGAAACGATTGTTCCGATGATATCTTCAATGGATCACAAGCGAGTCGGAGAGGGCGACACGGGACTTAACACAGGCGGAATGGGCACGATCGCTCCCAATCCCTACTACACGAAAGAGGTTGCCGACAGGTGTATGGAAACGATCTTCCTGCCGACAATCAGGGCGATGAAGGCCGAGGGCAGAACGTTCAAAGGCTGTCTCTATTTCGGACTTATGATAACTCCCGACGGTCCCAAGGTCATCGAATATAACTGCCGCTTCGGCGATCCCGAAACTCAGGTTGTACTGCCTTTGCTTGAAAGTGATCTGCTTGAAATTATGCAGGCGGTCACAAACGGAACTCTTGACAAGACCGAGGTCAAATTCTCCGACAAGAGCTGTGCCTGTGTTGTAATGGCTTCGGGCGGCTATCCCAAGGACTACAAAAAGGGCTACGAAATTACAATTCCCGAAGAAATTGCCGACAGCGTGTATATCGCAGGCGCAAAGAAAGAAAACGGAAAGCTACTGACCGACGGAGGCCGTGTGCTCAACTCGGTTGCGGTTGCCGACACTCTTGAAAATGCGCTTAAAAAAGCATATGAAAATACAGAAAAAATAAAGTTTGAAAATTCCTATCTGCGCCGTGATATCGGACAGAGAGCCTTGAAAGCCCAGGAGGTCGGATAATGGTTTACAGAATTTATGTTGAAAAGAAAAAGGAGCTTGCAAACGAGGCAAAAGCTCTGCTCGGCGACCTCAGATCGCTTTTACAGCTTGATAAGCTGACGGATCTGAGAATACTCAACCGCTACGATGCGGAAAATCTTGACGCCGAGCTTTTTGAATATGCAAAAAAGACGGTATTCTCCGAGCCTCAGCTCGACGTTCTCAGGGAGGAGATTCCCGAAGGAGCTTCCGCTGTCTTTGCCGTTGAGTATCTGCCCGGTCAGTTTGACCAGCGAGCTGATTCTGCGGCTCAGTGTATTCAGATCATCTCCAAGGGTGAAAGACCGACCGTCCGCACGGCAAAGATATATCTTCTCTACGGTGAGCTTTCCGCCGAGGAGATTGAGGGTGTGAAGAAATATGTTATCAACCCTGTCGAGGCTCGTGAAGCGTCGCTCGAAAAGCCTGCAACGCTCAAAACCGACTATTCCGTACCGACCGAGGTTGAAACTCTCAACGGTTTCTGCGAATACGGTGAAGCGGAGCTTGCGGATTTTGTCCGCAAATACGGTCTTGCAATGGACGAGGACGACATCGCTTTCTGTCAGCAGTATTTTATCTCCGAAAAGCGTGATCCCACAATAACCGAAATTCGTATGATCGACACCTACTGGTCGGATCACTGCCGTCATACAACTTTCCTGACAACGATTGACAATGTTAAGTTTGAGGACAGTCTCATTCAGGAGACCTATGACGACTATATTGAAACAAGAAAACAGCTCGGCAGGACTAAGCCGATCAACCTTATGGACATTGCAACGCTTGCCGTGAAATACCTCAGAAAAGAGGGTAAGCTCGATAAACTTGACGAGTCCGAGGAGATCAACGCCTGCACGGTTAAAATGGATATAGAGGTTGACGGCAAAACCGAGCCGTGGCTTCTTCTCTTCAAGAACGAAACCCACAACCACCCGACGGAGATCGAGCCTTTCGGCGGTGCGGCGACCTGCATCGGCGGAGCTATCAGAGATCCGCTTTCGGGCAGATCCTATGTTTACGGTGCGATGCGTGTTACGGGTGCGGCAGATCCGCTCAAGCCCGTCAGCGAAACGCTTGAGGGCAAGCTTCCGCAGAGAAAGATCGTCACAACTGCGGCGGCTGGCTATTCCTCATACGGTAATCAGATCGGACTTGCCACGGGTATAGTCGATGAAATATATCACGACGGATATGCCGCAAAGCGTATGGAGATCGGTGCTGTCATTGCCGCCGCTCCCGAAAAGAATGTCAGACGTGAGCGTCCCGAACCGGGCGACATTGTAATTCTTCTCGGCGGCAGAACGGGACGTGACGGCTGCGGCGGAGCAACAGGCTCGTCCAAGTCGCATACCCTTGAATCCCTTGAAAGCTGCGGCGCAGAGGTTCAGAAAGGTAACGCTCCCGAAGAACGCAAGCTCCAGCGACTTTTCAGAAACGGCGAAGTCAGCCGTATGATTAAACGCTGTAACGATTTCGGCGCAGGCGGAGTTTCCGTCGCTATCGGAGAGCTTGCGGACGGACTTGATATCGACCTCAATGCCGTTCCCAAGAAATATGACGGACTTGACGGTACGGAGCTTGCAATCAGCGAATCTCAGGAGCGTATGGCTGTTGTAGTTGCCAAGGAGGACGTTGAGAAATTCATCAGCCTTGCCGACGGCGAAAACCTTGAAGCGACGGTCGTTGCCGAGGTCAAAGCCGATCCGAGACTGACGATGACATGGAACGGCAAAAAGATTGTTGATATCAGCCGTGACTTCCTCAACTCAAACGGTGCGGAAAAGCATATCGACATTGCACCCGCTAAGGCGGAAATATATAAGAAAGATATCAGCGGCGGCTTTGCGGAGAATTACCGCAAGACTGTCAGCGACCTTAATATGTGCTCAAAGAGGGGACTTTCAGAGCGTTTTGACTCCACGATCGGCGCAGGAACGGTGCTTATGCCGTTCGGCGGAAAGTATCAGCAGACTCCCATCCAGGCAATGGTACAGAAGATTTCCGTTGAGAAAGGTCATACGGACAACTGCTCTCTCATGGCATTCGGCTACAATCCTTTCGTTACGGAGAAAAGTCCGTTCCACGGCGCATATCTTGCCGTAGTTGAGTCCGTCTGCAAGCTCATTGCAACGGGTACGGATTTTAAGGATGTTTACCTGACCTTCCAGGAGTATTTTGAGCGTCCGGGCAAGGATCCCGAAAGATGGGGCAAGCCTCTTGCGGCTCTGCTCGGCTCGTTCAGAGCGCAGAAGGAGCTTGGAATCGGCGCAATCGGAGGCAAGGATTCAATGAGCGGCAGCTTTGAGGATCTCGATGTTCCGCCGACGCTTGTTTCCTTTGCCGTTTCAACGGACAAGATTAAGAATATTGTTTCACCCGAATTTAAGCAGAGCGGTCACAGCCTTGTAAGGCTCAGTCCCGAGTTTGACGAAAACGGACTGCCGAAAACCGATTCTCTCATCGCTCTTTTCGATAAGGTTACACAGCTTCTGCGTTCGGGCAAGGCTGTTGCCTGTTACACTCCCGGAATGGGCGGAATTGCCGAAGCCGTATTCAAAATGGCTATCGGTAACAGGCTCGGCTTCTGCTTCAGCGACAAGCTCGGCCTTGATGAGATCTTCGGTCTTGATTATGCCGCTTTCCTGCTTGAGGTTACGGAGGATATTCCCGAAGCTCAGCTTATCGGTACTGTAACCGATGACGGCAGTATCACATACGGCGGAGAGTCTCTCGGCCTTTCAGAGCTTCAGAAGGACTATGAGGAGAAGCTTGAAAGCGTTTATTCCTGCGATCTTAACTCAAGCAAGAAGAAGCTTGAAAACATCTCCTTTACCGAGAAAAAATATAAGGCTCCGGCTGTAAAAACTGCCAAGCCGCACGTTCTTATTCCCGTATTCCCCGGCACAAACTGCGAGTATGACTCCGCTAAGGCGGCGACCGACGCAGGTGCAGAGGCCGAGATATTCGTTATCAACAACCTGACTGCCGACGGTATTGCAAGAAGCGTTGACAAGTTTGCCGAGCAGGTGAAGAAGTCGCAGATCATCTTCATTCCCGGCGGCTTCTCCGGCGGTGACGAGCCTGACGGATCGGGCAAGTTTATAACCGCATTTTTCCGCAACGCCGCTATCAAGGAGCAGGTTACAGAGCTTCTCGAAAAGCGTGACGGACTTATGTGCGGTATCTGCAACGGCTTCCATGCTCTTATCAAGCTCGGACTTGTCCCGTTCGGAAAGATCGTTGACACCGATGAGCATTGCCCGACGCTGACCTTCAACTCCATAGGCAGACACC
>JAXJRE010000109.1:0-1653 GCA_036310785.1 Acutalibacteraceae bacterium | reverse complement strand
TCTCTGAACACGTCTGCAAGCGGCATAAAATATAAAAGCAGCATCGGCAGAATTTTGATAAGGCTGTTCATTATAATTCCCGAGTACAGACTTTCAAAAATAACAGAAACCAACAGCAGAGAAATGATATATTTCAGCTTATCCGTCCCGTCGGAGCTTTCCGAAAAATGCCCCATAAACGCTCCGATGAGAAAAGCCGGAAAATAGGAAATAATGTTACGCAAATATCCGTATGAAAAAACGGTCTGAGTTATAAAATTATCGGCATAATTCAATCGGTAAATAAGCACGGTCAGAGCTATAACCGCACACCATCCGAGCTTTTTATTTTTAAAGAGCAGAAGTAAAAGCGGCGACAGCAAAGTAAGCCAGAACAAAGCGTATAAATACCACAGAGCGCCGTCGGGCGGCCACTCCTTCATCAGAAAGACGCTTCCGACGAAATAGCTCAGCTCCTCCTTGAGATCGGGAAGATTGTGCCGCAGAGCGGACATAATAATCGAAACCGCCTCAATTCCGAACTGCCAGATGAAATAGGGCAAAAGGAGAGAGAAAGTCCGTCTTTTCAGCTTTTCTCCGAAATTTTTAAACGTCAGATTCCTGAAAAGTAAAAATCCGCTTACGGAGAAGAACCAGCACATTGCGACAGAAGCTATTGTTTCTGCCGTCAGATCAACAGCCTTGTTGAGCCTTAAATCTAAGGAATTAACCGCTTCACCGTAAAAAAAGCAGTGGTAAACGGCTATAACGCAGGTCATTAAAAAACCGAGAGCTTTTATTCTGTCGCTCATATATTTAGTCATTTACCCTCTCCTCCTTATACAGCGTAAATCTTTTATATTATAACATTTAAGCTTCATTTCGTCAACAAATAACGCTTTATCATACTATAATTATAAAAACTGTTGCATTTTTCCTCTTTAAGGATTATAATTATTTTCGTCAAACTAATAAAAGTGAGGTCGTTTAACAATGTCAAATCAGGTTTTAGTCGAAACATCGGCTCGTCACGTTCATGTCACACAGGAGGTTCTTGAAACACTCTTCGGCAAGGGATATGAGCTTACCAAGAAAAAGGATCTTTCCCAGCCGGGTCAGTTCGCATCAAACGAGAGAGTTCAGGTTGTAGGTCCCAAGAGCAGCTTCCCTGCCGTTTCTATCCTCGGACCCGTTCGTCCCGAAACTCAGGTTGAGCTTTCAGCCTCGGACGCTCGTTCGATCGGCGTGAACGCACCGTGCCGTGAGTCGGGCGACATCGCAGGAAGCGGAGCTTGCAAGCTCGTCGGTCCTGCCGGTGAGGTTGAGCTCAGCGAGGGCGTTATCGTTGCAAAGCGTCACATTCACGCAACACCCGAGGATGCAGAAAAATTCGGAATTGAGGACAAGGAGATCGTTTCCGTCAAGATCGAGTCGAACGGTCGTTCGCTTGTTTTCGGCGATGTAGTTGTCAGAGTCAGCCCCAAGTATGCTCTTGCAATGCACATCGACACCGACGAGTCCAATGCGGCATTTGCTACTCCGGGACTTATGGGCGAAATAATTAAATAAGGGATTGTCGCACTAAGCGAAGACCAAAAGAAACAAGAATAAAAGCAAAAGGCTTGTATTGGATTTTTTATACCGATACAAGCCTTGATATTTCTTATTTAACAT
>JAXJRE010000108.1:0-3047 GCA_036310785.1 Acutalibacteraceae bacterium | reverse complement strand
TATACGTCAAATCGGAAAAAACGGCTAAAAAGAAACATTAAAAGACATAAATAATTCTAAATGATAAGATCAAGGCTTGTATCGGTAAAATCCAATACAAGCCTCTCTGTTTAGTTTTGTTTCTTTTGTTCTTCGCTTAGTGCGATAGCTCTCTTCTCATGTGTTATCCTTGCTGATCGACTGCCTGATAAGCAGGCGGCCGATTGCCTTGGCATTAAACGGAATGAGCGGATGAAGATATCCTCTGCCTGTGACCGTCACGGTAAAGGCTATTACAAGCATCACCGTTACAAGGCCTGCAATAAAGCCCCATAGATTGAAAATTGCGGTCAACACAACTATAAATATCCTCGACAGCTTGAAAGCGTATCCCAGTTCAAAGCTCGGCTGTGCAAAATTCGCTATGGCGACAAAAGCCATTATCAGCACGACCTCGGAGGAGAAAAGCTCTGCGCTGACGGCAAGATCGCCGAGAACAAGCGCACCTATCACGCTGAACGAATTGCTCAGAGCATTCGGAGTGTTCAGCGATGCGAGCTTCAAGGCATCGATAACTACCTCGATTATCAAAAGCTGTGCGATTATCGGCATCGAATAATATTCCTTTATTTTGATGAAATTCAGCCATTCCGGGATATAGTCCGGATTTTTAATCAGCAAAAACCACACAGGCGCAAGCAAAAGTGCAAGCCCGAAAATCAGTCCTCTGACAAAGCGCAGGTAGGTGCCCACGCAGGGCGGAAAATAATAGTCATTCGTGTCCTGCAAAAAATCGAAAAAGCCTGTCGGGACTATCATTGCCGCAGGTGAATTGTCAACAAAGAGGATAATGCTTCCCTCCGCTATTGATGCCGACGCCGCATCGGGACGTTCGGTATATCTGACCTTGGGGAACGGATTCCATTTCTGCTTCCTTACCAGACATTCGATAACGCTTTCCTGGCTCATATTCAGCGTGTTGACGTCGATTTTATCAATCCGCTCACGCAGGTCGGCAACCGTCCTTTCGTCAGCCTTACCTTTCAGATAGCATATTGCAATATCGGTTTTCGACCTCACGCCCGCCTGTCTGACTTCCATAACGAGGTCTCGGTCACGAATCCTGCGGCGAATCAATGCAGTATTTATCAGCAACGATTCCACAAAACCGTCGTGCGCTCCGCTGAGCACCTTATCGTTATCAGGCTCACCGACATCCCGCTTGGGATAGCTCCTTGTTTTGACAAGAAAGCCCGTGTCAAAGCCGTCAACGATAACGAGCATTGCGCCCGAATAAACGACCTTGGCGATCTTGTCAACATCACGGCTTAGCTCCATCTCCATATAGGCGATCATGCTTTGAGCAAAGGCTTCGGGTGACTTGAAATCTGACTTGACGTTGCTCGCCTGCATCATAAAATTCATAACACGCTCGGAGGTCTCGCCGTTTATAAATCCGTCGATGAAATAAAGCTTAGCTTTTTTTCCTCCGGCATTAAATCTTGTTGCAACAACGTCATAATTTATATCAGTCCTGAAATACTTGTCAAAGAACTTCTCATTTTCATAAAAATCCGAAAATAAAACATTATCCATAATCATTTCTCCGTGAAAAGTATAATGTTATTATTTTCGGAACAGGTTAATTTATGCAGTTTTCGGTTATCTGTACTGATTGTAAAGGTTGACGATCGCATTCCATGTCAGCACGCCGACCTGACCGTTCTGTTCAAGTCCCTGTAGCTTCTGAATTGCAAGAACCGCATTCTTCGTCTGATCGCCGTAATAGCCGTCAACCTTTATCTGCGGAACAGCGGGATTGTTGTCCGCAATGGTTTTCAAAAAGGTCTGGAGCTGTTCGACAACCTTTCCGCTTGCTCCTGTTGTGATAATGTATCCCGGATAAAGCAGAGACGAATAGCTTCTGTATTCATCGGGAAGGGAATTGAGCACGCCTATATATGCGTCCTGAATCATATCCCATGTGTTTTTGCCGACAATTCCGTCAACTTCAAGTCCGTATAGTGACTGGAATGTCAGCACGGCGTCATAGGTTTCCTGACCGAAAATTCCGTCCATGGACACATACGGGAGCTTCAGGTTGAAATAGCTGAGGAACTGAAGATAGTATTGCAGTATCCTGACAGACGGTCCCCGTGTACCGAGTTTCAGAAGTCTTTCATATTTTCTTTCGATCTCGCTTATCGTTATGCCCTCCGAATAAAGCTCCGACAGACCTTTTATTCCGTTGTAAATCTGCTTGATCTTGTACCATGTGTCCTTGCCGACAATTCCGTCCTGAACAAGGTTGAAAATTTTCTGAAACTGTTTTACTGCGGTTTGAGTGGTCTGTTCAAAATATCCGGTCGAAGCGGTGATTTTGGGTATCGACGGATAGTTGACGGCTATTCTGTTGAGCTGTCGCTGTATCTCAACAACTTCCTCGCCGCCGCTTCCGAGCCTCAGAGGAGTGCCGGGATAGGTCGGGGTATTGGTCTTGATAGGCGCATTTCTGACAATATCAATATCGTTGCCGTAATAGTATTGCAGTATGCGGTACGGTGTGTATCCCTGATTGGCAAGCGTGACCGTTCCCCATTGAGAAAGACCGTCGCAGCTTTGGGCGCAATACTGGGTGAAATAGGGCTGAATCTGTCCCTGCTTAACGACATAATCATTGAAAATATCGTCAACAACACGGCTTATGTTTTCAAAAATATCTCTACCCTCAACATAATACTGGTCAAACTGAGTTGAATTGGTAATGTCGAAATCGTAGCCTCTTGACCTGTAATGCTCGGTATATACTCTGTTGAGAGCGAAAGTGATCTCGGCGTAAATGTTTGCCCTCAAAGCGCTCTCCGGCCATGTCGGGTAAATCTCGCTCGAAGCAACATTCTTGATATACTGAGAGAACGGGACACGGACTTTTCTTGCGGCGGCGCTCGGTTTGCCTAAGTGAACGGTGATAAATTCGGGTACTATCGGCAATTCAGGCATCAGACCTCACCTCCGAAAAGTCCCATTGACTGATCCGGTATCGTGACCGTTCCGGGTTCCTCGCCGGT
>JAXJRE010000107.1:0-14078 GCA_036310785.1 Acutalibacteraceae bacterium | reverse complement strand
ACGTCTAAAGTCTAATGTCTACAATCTAAAGTCTAAAAAATCGCCTCCCCTTGCTTCAAGGGAAGGCTAAAACGGTTTCTGAAAGATTCATTATTATCCAATCTTCTCCAAGCCGCTCTTGACGGGCTTCACGAGATAGACCTGATTGATAAATGACCGAAGACTTTCGACGGCGCACTCAGCCTTTGACTCGTCGTCAAAAATTCCGAACACAGTCGGGCCGCTTCCGCTCATACACGCCGCAAGTGCGCCGTAGCGGTTGAGCACGCTCTTGATCGGCACACGTTCGGGCACTTCGATGAGCTGTTCAAAGACATTCTTTGTCCTTCTGCAAATCTCGTTGAGATCGCCCTTTGAAGCGGCAAACAACATTCCGCAGGTGTCAAGATGGCGGATATTCTGCGCCGTGTCAAAAGCCGCATACGCTTCCTTTGTAGAAACTCCCCTTTCGGGCTTCGCCAGCACTATATGACAGTCGGGAAGATCGGTAAGCGTCGAAAGCACCTCGCCGATATTCTGTGCAAGACACGTGCCGCCCGTCAGGCAGAACGGAACATCTGCTCCGACCTTTACACCGACTTCACACAGCTCCTTTTGAGAAAGTCCTGCCGAATAAATATCGTTGAGCGCCGCAATGACAGCCGCACCGTCTGCGCTTCCGCCTGCCATTCCCGCGGCAAAGGGAATGTTCTTTTCGATATGGATTTTTATTCCCTTGTTTTCGATTTTCGTGTAATTGAAAAACGCTTCGGCGGCCTTGTAAGCGATGTTCGATTTGTCGCACGGGAGCTTTTCTTCACTGCACGATATAGAGATCCTGCCGTCGTCGGTGCTCTCAACGCTCACCGTATCGTAAAGTCCGACGGACTGCATTATCATAAAAAGGCTGTGATATCCGTTGTCTAACGTTGTGAGAATATCCAGCATAAGATTTATTTTTGCGGCCGCTTTGTATTCGGCTTTCATATTCTTCATTCCTTTCGGTCGCTTTGAGACAAGATTATTTTATCCTTGTTTGCTTCAAGCCTGTAAATTTCTGTCCCCACGCATTCGCCCACGCTTCGCAGTAGAGCCAATAGTAGGAAACATTGTTCTTCTTTCGGTAGTTTACACACGGCTTAAAGTTGCACCATACAAACGAAGGAATGGCTATAACAAGAAACCATATCGGGCCGAGCAGGAGAGCCTGCCAGGTGTGACCGTATTCGTGGATACGTGTGTCACGGAGCCAGTCCTCGGGACGGTCGGGATTCATAAAAATAAATGTGCCGAAGGATATTCCGCCCCAGTCGCCGGGAATATAGGTAACCGTGGAATTATAAAACCGCTCATGCTTACAGCCCTTAATTCCCGCAAATATTACAAAGGCGAGAAATCCGATAAGGTTGATCGGCATAGCCCAAGTCCACTGCACAAGATAAAACAGAAACTTTTTCATATTATTACCTCCGTTCGGCTTATTTTATCATATTTTTCTTTCTTTGAAAAGAGTATAAAAGCATTTTCCGAAAAACTTGAAAAATAATAAATAATGTGTATAATATATATATCAGTAAAAAACGGAGGTTTTATTATGACAGAAGTAACTAAAGATATGCTTATCGGTGAAATTCTTGACGCAGACAGAGGAACGGCAGAGTTCTTCCTCAATATGGGTATGCACTGCCTCGGCTGTCCCTCGGCAAGAGGAGAAAGCCTTGAGATGGCGTGTGCGGTTCACGGTGTAGATGTTGACCAGATGGTTGCCGACATCAACGCTTATCTTGCAAGCAAATGATCCGACTCAAGCCGAGACTTCAGACGGCGGCGGATATGGTTCGCATCGGTTCCCGTGTTGCTGACATAGGGACCGATCACGCATATCTGCCTGCTTCGCTCATACTGTCGGGGAAAATACCGTCTGCCGTTGCGGCAGATCTGAGAAAGGGTCCATTGGAAAACGCAGAAGAAACCGTCCGTAACAATCACATTGAGGATAGGGTTCAGCTTCGCCTTTCCGATGGACTTAAATGTGTCAGCCCCGACGAAGCTGACGACATAGTAATCGCAGGTATGGGCGGCATACTTATCTCCGAAATACTGACAGCCGCCGAATGGGTGAAAAATCCCCGTTACAAGCTCATTCTTCAGCCTCAGTCCCACGACGAGGACGTCCGAAAATACCTGTTCTCAAACGGATTTTCGATTACGGACGAGGAGGTCTGCTTTGAGGACGGCAAGGTATACATATGTATAGGCGCAGTTTATACGGGAGAAGCTCTCCCCCACAGCGAGGCGGAAATAATGTTCGGCGCAATGCTCGGCAGGAATGACGAAGCCGCCTGTGCCTTTAAGGAAAAGAAAATGAAACGAATCAAATCCCGTCTTACCGCCTTAAAAGAACACGGCGGAGATGAGAAAGAAATACAGACGCTTGAAGAAATCATAAAAGAGGTGGAATAATGGCAAGGGTAAAGGATTTTTACGCTTATCTTAATTCGATTGCTCCGTTTGAAGTGCAGGAGGACTGGGACAACAGCGGTATGCTTGTCGGCGATGAAGACGCCGAGGTCACAAAAGCGGCTGTCGTGCTTGACATCACACCCGAAGCGGTAGAAAAAGCCACGTCGCTCGGTGCAAACCTTATTATCAGCCATCACCCTGTTATATTCAATCCGATAAAATCGGTCGTAAAGGGAAGCTTGCCGTATGAGCTTGTCAGGGCTTCCGTCAATGCGATCTGCTGTCATACTCCGCTTGACATTGCCGACGGCGGAACAAACGATTCCCTCGCCGAGCTTCTCGGCATCAGGGTTACCAGTGCCGAGGATCCTATTCTCCGTCTCGGAACGGTTGAAAAAACAACGGCAAAGGAGCTTGCAGAGAGTATAGCGAGAAAACTCGGAACAACACTCAGGTATGCCGACGCAGGAAGACCGATTGAAAAAATCGCCATCTGTACGGGATCGGGATGTTCCCTTGTTGAGGCGGCAGGAGAAATTGACGCTTTCATCACAGGCGACGCCTCCCACCACAATTTTCTTGACTGCATACAGTCGGGCATAACTCTCATCGCCGCAGGTCACTTTGAAACGGAGATAGTTGTTGTTCCCGTACTTGTAAAAAAACTGCGTGAGCAGTTCCCCGAAATTGAAATAATCGACCTGAAACAGGAAAATCCCATAAAATATATTTGAGGTAAAAAATGGCTCTTGACGGAATATTTCTCAGTAAAATTAAAGACGAGCTGATAAGAGAAATCTGCTTCAGCCGTGTTGAAAAGATACACCAGCCCTCCCGTGAGGAGCTGGTTATACACCTGCGCGGAAAAACAGGCGCAAAGAAGCTTTTCCTTTCCATCAGGGGCAACAGTCCGAGAATACATCTTACGGAGCACGCACCCGAAAATCCCGCCGTGCCGCCGATGTTCTGTATGCTGATGAGAAAAAAACTTCTCAACGCTCAGCTTGTCGATATCCGTCAGTCCGGACTTGACAGAATACTCTACCTTGATTTCAACGCAACGAACGAGATCGGTGACAAAATCAAGCTCATACTCTCCATTGAAATTATGGCAAAATACAGCAACATTATTCTGTTTGACGGTGACGGAAAAATCGTTGACGCTATCAAGCGAGTTGATCTCAGCCAGTCCGCCGTCAGGCAGATACTTCCCGGCTTTAAATATGTTGCACCGCCGCCGCAGAGTAAGCTGAACATAACCGATCACACGACGGAAAACATCATTGCTCAGATAAAGACATACCCGAACAAAGCTCTGTCCTCCGCCATACTTTGCACGTTGCAGGGAGCGTCTCCCCTGACCTGCCGTGAGCTTTGCGGCGAATACAGCGAGCTTTATACCGATGAGATCGGAGAAAAAGGATTTGAATTTCTTACCGCTTCTCTCGACAAGCTCCGCAACATTATTATGAACGAACAAGGCACTCCGTTTATGCTCAAGGACGAGACGGGCAAGCCTGTTGATTTCTCTTTTTTTGAGATAAAGCAGTACGGTCAAAAATACAGATCGGAGATCAAGGACAGCTTTTCTCAGCTTCTTGACGAGTTCTACTATGAATGTGACCGTCTTGAGCGCACCAAGCAAAAAGGACAGGATCTTGTCAAGCTGTTAAATTCGGCAATATCCCGTGTCTCCAAAAAGCTGAGTCTAAGGCAGGCGGAGCTTGCAAGCTGTGCCGACAGGGAAAAGCTGAGAATCAATGCGGAGCTTATCAACGCAAATCTTTACAGGCTTGAAAAGGGTGCTTTTTTCTACGATCTCGAAAACTACTACGATGAAAACAAGCCGATCAGGATAAAAGCCGATCCGTCCAAATCGCCTGCTCAGAATGCGCAGAAATATTTCAAGGAATATCGCAAAGCAAAGACAGCGGAACAGCTTCTGACGGGTTTGATTGAGGAAAGCAAGCAGGAGCTTGCCTACCTTGAAACCGTTGCAGACTCCCTTGAAAGAGCCGACACGCAGGCGGAGATAGACGAGATACGAAATGAGCTTTCGCTCAGCGGATATGTTAAAAAAAGAAAAGGCGCGGAAAAGAAATCGTCAAAGACTCTTCCGCCGATAGAATACAGAACGACAGACGGCTTCCGTGTGCTTGTCGGCAGGAATAACGTCCAGAACGACAAACTTTCCCTGAAAACCGCCGCAAAAAACGATATGTGGCTTCACACTCAGAAATTCCCGGGATCTCACGTCATCATAGTCAGCGACAACCGTGAGATCAGCGACGACGCCATAGTCGAGGCGGCTGAGATTGCCGCCTACCACAGCAAGGCGAGGGACGCAAAGCTCGTCCCCGTCGATTACACTTATGTTAAAAATCTCAAAAAGCCTCAGGGCGCACCCTACGGCAAGGTGATATACCACGTTTATTATTCGGTCAACGTCACGCCCGACAGGGATAAAATTGCCGAAAAACTTGTTAAATGATAGGTGAACGATATGCGACTTCTTGTTATTGACGGAAACAGTATAATCAACCGTGCTTTCTACGGAATAAAACTGCTCAGCACCAAGGACGGCAAATACACCAACGGCATTTACGGCTTTATGAATATCTTTCACAAGCTGTTGGAGGAATGTCAGCCTGACCGTGTCGCCGTGGCTTTCGACGTCAAAAAGCCGACCTTCCGCCACGAAATGTATTCAGAATACAAGGCAGGCCGTCACGCCATGCCCGATGAGCTTAGACAGCAGATGCCCGTTCTCAAGGAGCTTCTGACGCTTATGGGATACAGGGTGGTTGAACAGGCAGGCTGGGAGGCGGACGATATTCTCGGCACGCTCAGCGTTCAGATGAAGGGTGACGACCGCTGTTTCATCGCTACGGGAGACCGTGATAGTCTTCAGCTTGTCAGCGATAACACAACTGTTCTGCTCGCTTCGACCAAAATGGGCAAAACGCAGACCGTTCCCTATGACAAGGCAAAGATCAAGGAGGAATACGGAGTTGAGCCGTGGCAGATGATCGAAATTAAGGCCTTGCAGGGCGACAGCTCGGACAATATCCCGGGCGTTGCAGGCGTAGGTCCGAAAACCGCGGGCGATCTCATACAGCGTTTCGCCTCGGTGGAAAATATATACAATAATATTGATACTATTGAAATAAAGGACAAGCTTCGTGAAAAGCTCGTCAATTCTAAAGACAGCGCATTTCTCAGCCACACCCTCGGCACGATCCGCACGGACGCTCCGATTGATACCGATATGGATTTCTACATTCCGTCACAGCCCGACAGCAAAAAGGCTTCAAGCCTGCTCGCTTCGCTTGAGATGTTCAGTATGATTGAAAAATTCGGTCTCGGCAAGGGTGAGCAGACGGTTTCTGAAACGTTCGGCATTACCGTTCGTCAGCTTGACAGCATATCCGAGACGACTCTCGGCGATAAGATTTATTTTGTTCCCGAATTTTCCGACGGCGACATTATTTCCGTTGCCTTTGACTGCGGAGAATACATTGCCGTTATCGAAAACAACAGCTTCACCTTTGCATCGGAGCTTGGTGAAATCCTCTCAAACGAAACCGAGAAAATAACCTATGACGCAAAAAATCTGTATTCATGGGCATTGAAAAGAAATATTAAAATCAACGGAAAAGTCAGCGACATTATGATCGCAGGCTATATCCTCAATCCCTCGGCTAACGACTATTCCCCTGTCAGAATGGCTCAGGAATACGGAGCGCTCTTACCTGAGCTGAGTGAGGATAACCCGACGGCTCTCAATGCCGCCGCATTAAAGAACGCATGGGAAAAGGTAATTGTTCTGATCGAAGAAAACGAACAGCTTCCCCTGCTCTATGACATTGAAATGCCGCTTTGCAAGGTGCTTTCTTCAATGGAGGTCACGGGATTTCTCGTTGACCGTGAAAGCATCGAGCAGTATGGAGCGGTGCTTGAAGAAAATGTCAACGGACTTGTTGAAAAAATATATGACCTTGCAGGCGAGGAATTTAACATAAATTCACCGAAACAGCTCGGTACCGTGCTCTTTGAAAAGCTCGGACTGCCTGCGAAGAAAAAGACAAAATCGGGTTACTCGACGAATGCCGACGTGCTTGAAAGCCTTGCACCCGACTATCCGATCGTGTCACTAATTCTCGAATACAGGACGCTTGCAAAGCTCAAGTCCACCTACTGCGACGGCTTGCAGAAGTGCATCGCTCCCGACGGAAGAATACATTCCACTCTCAATCAGACAGAGACGAAAACGGGAAGAATTTCCTCGACAGAGCCTAATCTTCAGAATATTCCCGTCAGAACTCCTGTCGGCCGTGAGCTTCGCAAATTCTTCATCGCAAAGGACGGCTGTGTTCTCATTGACGCCGACTATTCACAGATCGAGCTGAGAGTTCTCGCCGACATCGCAAACGATGAAACGATGATAACCGCCTTCAACGACGGTGACGATATACACACAATAACCGCATCGCAGGTGTTCAATATGCCCGTTGAGGCCGTAACTCCGCTGATGAGAAGTCGGGCGAAAGCGGTCAATTTCGGAATAGTTTACGGAATCGGTGCATTTTCCCTCGCTCAGGATATCGGCGTTTCCCGTGCCGAGGCGGACAGATACATCAAGGGCTATCTTCACCGTTTTTCGGGCGTTGACAGCTATATGAAAAACGTTATAGCCAAGGCGAAGGAGGACGGCTACGTTCAGACCTTGTTCAACCGCCGCCGCTATCTGCCCGAGCTTGCCGCTTCAAACGCTATGATACGCAATTTCGGTGAGCGTGTGGCAAGGAATATGCCCATTCAGGGCACGGCCGCAGACATTATAAAAATTGCAATGGTTCAGGTGTATAACAGACTTGAATCAGAACAGCTCAAAGCAAAGCTGATAATGCAGGTTCACGATGAGCTTATTGTCGAAGCTCCCGAAGACGAAAAGGATCACGTTGCCGACATTGTTCGTGAAGAGATGGAAAATGCCTGCACGATGAAGGTTAAGCTTACCGCCGACGTTCACTGCGGCAGAAGCTGGTACGATGCAAAAGGATAATGCAAAATGAAAGTAGTTGTTACAGCAAGGAATTTTTCGACCGATGATGATTCGGCACTTATGATGCTGAAAAACGCAGGCTTTGATGTTGAGGATCACAGCGCAGAGGACATCGGAAGCGGCACGGACGAGGAACACATTCTCTCTCTTGTGCGTGACGCCGATGCAATTATCTGCGGTCCCGAAACAATCAGCAACAAGGCGATAGAGGAAAGCAAAAATCTTAAAATCGTTTCCCGACGAGGCGTCGGTTACGATTCGATCGACATTGATTTTTGCAGAAAAAAAGGCGTTGCGGTCGCCCGTGCGCTCGGAACGGTCGAGGGCTCGGTCGCCGAGAGCGTTATGGCATACATTCTCTATTTTGCAAGGCGGATTGACCTGCAAAGCGAAAGCATGAACAAAGGCGAATGGAAACGTATTATGACGCCCGGCGCAAAGGGACGCACGCTCGGAATTATCGGCTTCGGCGGAATAGGCAGGGAAATTGCAAAACGTGCCGTGCCGTTCGGTATGGATGTGCTGTATTACTGCCGTCACCCACAAGATGAACACGGTGCTCACTATGCCGAGCTTGACGAGCTTCTTGCAAAGAGTGATTATGTTTCAATAAATGTGCCGCTCACCGAGGATACCGTCAAGATGATTAACGAAGAAACGATTGCAAAGATGAAAGACGGAGCAATACTCATCAACACCGCAAGAAGTGGAATTGTAGACACCTATGCACTCGCTGATGCGCTCAGATCGCACAAGCTTTCGGGCGCCGCCGTAGATGTTTTTGATAACGAGCCGTGTACGGACTCCCCTCTTGTCGGACTGCCGAACGTTGTGCTCACTCCGCATACAGCTCCGTTTACTTCTGAGAATTTTCGTGAAATGAACAACAGAGCGGCAAAAAGCGTTATTGAATTTTTCAACGGAACGCTTGACAGCCGCTATCTGATAGGATGATAATATGATAATTACGTTTGTCTGCACGGGCAACACCTGCCGAAGCGCAATGGCAGAGGGCATCTGCCGAAAGCTCATTGCCGACAGAAAAATTGAAAATATAAGCTGTCAAAGCTGCGGACTTGCGGCATTTGCAGGAGATACAGCTTCCCCGCTTGCAGTTGAAGCGGCAAAAAAACACGGTGCGGTTATTTCATCCCACCGTTCAAGACAGCTCAATCAATATATATTCGACGAAACGGACATTATGGTCTGTATGACAAGCTCTCACAAAAATGCCGTGATGACCTTGCACCCGAAATTCAGAGTCCTTGTCCCCTCTCCCGAAATTGCCGATCCATACGGCGGCAATGCGGAAATCTATGAAAAATGCGCCGATCAGCTTGAAGGCTATATTTCACGTCTGCTTGACGTTCTGACCGTTGAAATCAGACCGATGGAAGTCTCTGACATTGACGGTATTGCCGAAATTGAAAAGGAATGTTTTTCCGCACCGTGGTCAAGGGACGGGATTGCCGAGGAGCTTGACAATGAAAACGCTCATTTTCTTGCGGCTGTCTGTGACAGCAGAGTTCTCGGCTATATCGGAGTACATGAGGTGTGCGGCGAAGCGTACATTGACAACATCGCCGTCCGCTCCGAATACAGACGGCTCGGCTTGGGTGAAAAGCTCCTGAGTGCGGCTCAGGAGGGTGCGTTCTCACGAAAGTGTGAGTTCATCTCCCTTGAGGTACGCAAAAGCAACTCCGCCGCCGTATCGCTTTACGAAAAGCTCGGCTATGAAAAGGTCGGAGAGCGCAAAAAATTCTACACCGATCCGCAGGAGGATGCGGTGATAATGACATTGAAAGAATGTGATACCGAATGAAAATATTATCGTTGGAATCCTCGTGTGACGAGACTGCGGCGGCTGTCGTTGAGGACGGCAGAAAGGTGCTGTCAAGCGTTGTCGCCTCGCAGGTGCAGGAGCATATAATCTACGGCGGAGTTGTGCCCGAAATAGCCTCACGCCGCCATGTCGAAGCGGTTTCAGGCGTTGTCAACAAGGCTCTCGGCGACGCAGGCTGTTCCCTTGATGACATTTCTGCCATTGCCGTGACCTACGCTCCGGGACTTATCGGTGCGCTTCTGGTCGGCGTCAACTATGCAAAAGGTCTGTCGCTTGCAAGCGGTATTCCGCTCGTTCCCGTCCACCACCTGCGTTCTCACATTGCCGCAAACTACATAAGCCGCCCTGAGCTTGAGCCTGAATTTCTCTGTCTTGTGGTTTCGGGCGGTCACAGCCATATTGTTGAAGTCAAGGATTACACAAAATTTAAAATTGTCGGCTACACCCATGACGATGCGGCAGGCGAAGCGATGGACAAGGCGGCAAGAGCAATGGGACTGCCCTACCCCGGCGGACTGAACCTTGACCGTGTTGCCAAGGACGGCGATCCGACGGCGTACAAGATGCCGCATCCGAGAGTTGACGGTGCACCTTACGATTTCAGCTTTTCGGGACTTAAAACCGCCGCTCTTAACACAATAAACATTGCAAAGCAAAAAGGTGAGGAAATTAACATTCCCGATCTCGGTGCTTCCTACATCAAGGCGGTCGTCAGATGCCTGACCGAGAACACGGAAAAAGCGGCAAAGGACCTCGGATACAAAAAGATTGTGCTTGCCGGCGGAGTTTCGGCAAACTCCGTGCTTCGCAGAGATATGGAAGCTCTGTGCAAAAAGAACGGCTGGCAGCTTTACGCTCCCGAGCTTAAATACTGCGGCGACAACGGCGCAATGGTCGGAGCGCAGGGTTATTACGAATTTATAAACGGCAACACCGCCGATATGTCGCTCAATGCCTACGCAACAATGAGCATTGAATAAAAATAAAAATCGCATTCAAGAAGTTTGCTTTTCTTGAATGCGATCTTTTTTATGAAATTTCAAAATACTCTACATCAATTTTGGGCAAGGAAATAGAAGCTCCCATAACGCTTGTATATGTATAATTACCTTCACATGTTCCCCAAATGGTAATTATATCATCTTCAAGAATTCTGTCTTCGCCTTCTTTTATTGTTACGGTTGCATAAATTGTGTCTTCCCAGCCATATTCACCCTGTGTGACATCTATTCTTAAGCCACAAAAAGTCGTTCCGAGCAGTGAGGTTTCTGAAACCTGAATAACTTCACCGGTAAACTTGTATTTTTTTCCTTTATATTTGTCCGGATTTCTCGCAATTGTATCAAAGTCTATTGTAGAACATTGTGCCTTAAACTCACTTTCGGAAAGTTTTGGAACTGTTGTTGTCGGCTTGGTGGTTGTTATTTTTTCCGTGGTTGTTTCTTCAGTTGTTTCATCGACTGATTCTACATACTCATCATTGCTGTTCACCGTATCAGAATCATTTTCTCCATTCGAACCAATACCAGAAATAATAAGCAAAGCTAAAACTGCAATAATTACCCAAAACCACCACTTTATATATATTGGCTTTTTCTTTTTTGTTGGTGTCTGTGTCTCTGCCAATGTACTTTTCATGTTATCAAGATAATTGTTCTGAGACGGCATTTGTTCAACATAACCGTTTCTTTCTTCACCACTTTTTTCCGATGGTGTTCCACAATTGGGGCAAAAATTGCCCTCATAAGATGTTCCGCACTTTTTACAAACCATTTCTATAACCTCTCTTTTTAATGTAAACAAGATATTATTTTTAATATCTGTCACAATTATACAATTATGATTGAAATTTGTCAAGTATTTACAATTAAAGTTGATTATAATTCTTCATCTTTTTCTATAAAATAGACTAATAGGAGTGATGGAGATGGGAAACGATCAGGTGCTGGTTCAAATTGGAAAGCGAATTGCATTCAGAAGAAAAGAGCTTAACATAACCCAAGAACAGTTGGCTGAATCCATTGGACTAAGTCTTCAATCAATTTCGTGTATTGAATTAGGAAAGAAAGGTATCAGACCGGAAAATTTAATCAAATTATGTATAGCCCTTGATTCTTCCTCGGATTATTTTTTATTTGGAAAAAGAAGTGAGAAACAAATGACTTCTCTTGAGAAAAAAATATCGACTTTAAATAATGAGGATTACTTCCTGTTAGAAAAAATAGTAGATCGTTTAAATCAATAATTTCATCAAAACACCGCCGATATGTCGCTCAACGCTTACGCAACAATGAGCATTGAATAAAAATGAGGCTGTCGCTTTTAAAAGCACAGCCCCTTTTCATATTGCATTTTCACGGTCATGCAGACATTCTCTTCATCAGGCGGAAAAGCAGTCTGAACATCCCGTGTTTCAGCAGTCGGAATTTCAGCACCGTTTTCTTGCTCGAATTGAAATCGGCTTCTCTGCCGACGGCAATTTTATAAATCTCGGTATCGGTCACGCTTTTCAGCGTGGCGATTTTTTCTTTTTCGGTCATATCCGAGTCCGAGAGTGCAAGAAGCAAGGTGTTCACAACCTTTCTCGCATAGGCTCGCCACATGGCGTCCGTCTCACCGTCAAGACAGCCGTCCTCCTCCATCATTCGCCTGACGTCAAAGATCGAATCGGAATTGAGCCGAAACGATTTAAGGTCATACCCGTGAGAAAGACTTGTGCCGATATTCCTGTAATGATACATCGGTTTTTTAATATAATAACCGACCTTCATCTCATGTACCTGAACGGCAGACTGAAACCAGTCCTCACCGTGACACATCGGCAGATATTTTTCATATCCGAAAGCCTTGCCGTAGCTTTCCCTCTTACAACACTTTGTGCAAAGGGAATTCATACACCTGTTCAAAAGGATAAGATACAACTGCTTCTTATTTTTTTCATCGAACAGACAGTCCGCTTCCGCCATCTCCTTGACCGTGACCTTTCCCGTTTCTTCATCAAAAATCGACAGGTCGAAAAGCACAAGATCACAGCCGTGTCCGGTGATTATACCGTCAACCGTTTCGATAAGATCGGGATCAATGATATCGTCGCAGTCAACCGTCAGAATGAAGTCACCCGTTGAGTTTTCAAAGGCGGTGCGCCTTGCCCTGTTCACTCCGTGATTTTTCTTGTGTATTACCTTAACCCTCTGATCCTTTGCGGCATATTCGTCACAAATCGCTCCGCTTGAATCCGTTGAGCCGTCGTTCACGGCAACAAGCTCAAAGTCGCCGAAGGTCTGAGCAAGAACGGAATCGAAACATTCGGCAAGATATTTTTCACAGTTGTAAACCGTTATCAGCACGCTGTATTTCGGCATGCGGTCACCTCTTCTTTGTGAATCGGAATTCGCTTATCATAAAGCCGTCAAGCGGCTCTGTTATTTCAAGATCGGCGCATCCATTTTGCAGATACTCCTTCGGGATATCGTAAACAATGCTCTGATATCCGCCGGCAAGATATTTCTTCTCATATTCCTCGTCACGTCTGCCCCCGAACTGCGCTCCGTCGTGGACAACGTTGCCGTTGAGAGTCACCTTATGGTGAGTGATCTTATCGTTAGGACGGGATTTGTAGGTCACTCTCAGCTCGTAATCTCCGCCCGTCAGACCTGCAACCTTGCAGTCGAAATTAAAGTGGTCGTAAACCTTGGTCATACACATCGGCAGAGCCGCATCTGCATTGTCGTCGCCTCGGAAATTCATATAAAATTCGCCCTTTTGCTTGCCGGCAACCTCAAAGCCCTGCTCGGCAAACGAGAAATAATACTCGTCCTTTGCGACCTTGTTTCTGTCGATTATATCCGTCATATATTCCCTGTCGGGATGCTGTTCAAGCTTGTTAAGAAGATACTGCCTGTCGGTCACGGGCATATCTATCGTGTCGAGAGTACAACCTCTTTCAACTCCCATTCCGCCGAAATGCTCAACGTCAAGCTGCATACCTATCAGCTTGAAAAGATTTTCCGCAAGAGGGAAAAGACTGCCCCTGAGCTCCTTGTATTCCGCAGAAAAATCGGTTGAGAGGATCTCCTTGGCTTTCTCAAGCTTGCCCTTTCTGATCTGAGTTTTTGCATCGTCAATCAGATCAAGCTCGAAAATTCTGCGATCACGGACGATTTTGTCACAGCTTGCACGGAAAAGTAAGAGGACAAATCTCCAGTTTTCCTCCAGCTTTTCGGTTTTCATCTGCATAAGAGTGTTGAAAACATTATCGACCGATGAATTTTCGGCAGGATCGCCGTTCCAGTTCTGCTCCAATCCGAAAATAACGTCAACCATCTTTTCGGTATCGGTTTCAGGGAAGAACGAACGGGCATAATCCCTGAGAATTTCACGAAGCTCGCTGTCGGGATCAAAGTCCAATGCGCCGAAAACGAACTTATTAACATCGTCATTGACTCCCTCGGAATAGGACACGCTTCCGCAGACATACTGCTTTGTGAGCCTGTGGACAAGCCTGTACTCGCTCGGACGGGGATTGACAGCCTCACGGCTGAGCGTTGAGGCGTAGGCATAGTGCCAGTCCTCACGGTCAAAGTGTACGGGTATCTCACAGCGGACATTGTGGCCTACATCGGGATAGTAACGAATCGGATATTTCAAATCTATCGAACGGCGCATTGTGTCAAGAGTGAACGGGTGATTCGGTCCGTAGACAACACCGTCGATCTCCTCGGGCAGCTT
>JAXJRE010000106.1:0-8871 GCA_036310785.1 Acutalibacteraceae bacterium | reverse complement strand
TTCATGGACGTACTGAACCAGCTCATAGGGAACCTGAAGCTGTTTTGCCTCCTCGTAAAGCTCGTCTTTCTGCATTGCGGTGATCTTTCTGATCTCCGAGTTCATCTTTCTCATATGACGGACAGCCTGAACAACGTCGCCCGTGCCGGGTTCACCCTTTGTTCGGATCATTGAAGCGCCCTCGTTAATTCTTCTGAGAGCCTCACCGAGATCCCTTGCGCCGCATACGAAAGGTACTTTAAACTGAGTTTTGTCAATATGGTACACATCGTCCGCAGGGGAAAGAACCTCTGACTCGTCTATATAGTCTATCTCGATAGCCTCAAGAAGCTGCGCCTCAACGAAGTGACCGATACGGCACTTTGCCATAACGGGAATACTTACTGCATTCTGAATACCCTTTATCATCTTGGGATCGCTCATTCTTGAAACTCCGCCTGCGGCTCTGATATCCGCAGGAATTCTTTCAAGTGCCATAACAGCGCATGCGCCTGCCTCCTCGGCGATCTTTGCCTGCTCGGGAGTTGTGACGTCCATAATAACGCCGCCCTTGAGCATCTGTGCCAAACCTTTATTTAATCCGTACTGAGTTGAATTCATTTCTGAAACCTCCTTGAAATTTTTCGAGAGTTATTATATAATAAATATGGTTATATAAAAATACTCAAAATACATTATTTTCATATGTCAGTTTCGGAGGTTCAAAATGCTTACATATGTTTTCGACAATTCGGGCGCACCATTGTATGAGCAGGTGTATAAACACATTAAAAGCGACATAATATCGGGAATTTTATCCCCGGGTGAAAAGCTCCCGTCCAAGCGTTCATTCGCAAGGAACAACGGGATAAGTACCATTACGATTCAGAATGCTTATGACCAGTTGATAAGCGAGGGTTACGTTTTCACCGTTCCGAAAAAGGGCTATTACGTTGCCAATATCAACGAGATGGCAAAGGTTCCTGCCGGGACAAGCATTAAACTGGATATAAAAATTCCCGAAAAACCTGCCAAATTCAGGTTTGACCTGTCGAACAACAAAATAAATCCCGACAACTTCCCTTTTTCGATCTGGGCAAAGCTTCTGCGTGAAACAATGTCCGAAAGAAGCCGTGAGCTTATGGAGGTTTCGCCCACGGGCGGAATATATGAGCTGAGGGCGGCGATCGCCGACTATCTGAAATCTTTCCGGGGAATGTTGGTCGATCCCGATCAGATAGTTATAGGCGCAGGAACAGAATACCTCTACGGTCTGCTGATACAGATACTCGGCAATGATAAAAAATACTGCATAGAAAACCCCGGCTACAAAAAACTTGCTCAGATATACAAGCAATACCATATTGAATGTGGCTTTGCCGACATTGACGACAGCGGCATTTCCGTGGACTCCCTGCACAAATCCGGTGCGGACATAGCTCACATCAGTCCTAACCACCACTTCCCGACAGGCATAACCATGCCTGCGAACAGGAGATATGAGGTGCTTGCGTGGGCAAACGAGGAAGCCGGACGTTATATAATCGAGGACGATTATGACAGCGAATTCAGGGCGAACGGCAAACCCCTGCCCACGCTTTTCAGTATTGACGCCTGCGAAAAGGTTATTTATATGAACACTTTTTCAAAGTCGCTGACGCCGACGATACGAATAAGCTATATGATCCTGCCCGTTCACCTTGCGAACATTTTTTACAGTCGGCTTTCATTCTATTCCTGCACCGTATCAACCTTCGAGCAATACACCCTGGCGTCATTCATCGACCGAGGCTATTTTGAAAAACACATCAACCGAATGAGGCTGTATTACATAAGGCAGAGGAAAAGGCTGATAAGCTGTATTGAAAACAGCAGTCTCAAGGATAGATGCGAAATAATCGAAAACGAATCGGGACTTCATTTTCTTCTAAGGCTCAAGACGGATATCCCCGATGAGATACTGAAAGAGAAAATGAGGGAAAACGGAATAAAAATCCAGTCGCTTTCCGAGTTTTATTTGTCTGACGAGGGAGCAAAGGAACACTATTTCATAATAAACTATTCAAATATTGATCTGAATAAATTCTCAGAAATAAGCGAAATAATTTGCAATCTTATATGTGAAGATTAAAAAAGGGGATGTAAAAAAACGGAAGTTTTTTTACATCCCTCTTTTTAGGGGCTAGGAAAATCACGTAGAATGGACAAACTGAGCGAAAACAAAGTTTTTGCTTTGTTTTCGGTTACCCGACGGCGTACAGAGGTACGCCGAGTGGCGAAGTTTGTTCATAGCATAAAACATTATTTTTTATCTGTTTTTTCTGTTTTTCATTGCTTTAATATTTTTTAAAGTAGTTACGGGGTGTTAAAAACCCTTTATATATCGGGTTTTATGCGGTCTACACTTTTTTTACAGCCCCTTTAAGCTATACTTGCGAGTTCCAAAGTAAACCTTGAAACCTTTTAAACAATATCTCTACAAGTATTATTATAATTTTTTCATGGAAGTAGTCTTTTAGTGCTCATTCTTCCGTAATTCATATCAGGTTTAAATCCTTCAGCATACTTAACGCCGCACTGATAACCTCTGACTGCAGAACATTTTTCTACGAATTCGTCAAGTGCTAATCCGTCATGTTCTCTCATCCATTTATCTTGACTTTCGTGGCAAAGAATTGCTTTTATTTTATTATCGATATAGGGAGTAATATCAACATACTCTGTTGGCTCAAATCCTTTTAGAGCAAAGCTGTCCATAAGATATATCGGGCACATTGGAGCGGTGTTACTATTGCTCCAAAACACAAGACTTGCTGCACAGGAAGCTCTAAAAACGAGCTTGTATGTTTCCTGATGGTCGCGATGGTAGTCATCGGGAGCGTGAGTGATAATTAAGTCCGGTTTGGCTTCAGTAATAACATCTGCCAAAAGGTTTACTTGTTCTATATTGTTGGAGTCAACAAATTGGTCATTGATGTTAAGATTATAATAAGCTTTGGCTTTTAAAATATCTGCCATGGCCCTATCTTCCGCAATTCTTATTCCGGCCAACCTTTCAGGTTCTATTTCTGTATGTCCATAGCATCCGTTTGAAATTGTGCAGAGATATACGCTTTCCCCGTTCGCTATGTATTTTAAGACAGTTCCGCTGCAAGAAATAGCAATGTCATCAGGATGTGCGCCGATTACTAAAATATTCATGTGAACAACTCCTTAAGTGATTTTTATTATCATTATAAATATGTCATTTCTAAAAAATTGTTTTTCTTTTAGAGTAGTTTTAACAAAAAAAGAGCCGTCTTTCTTCGACTCTTTCAAGTATGCGTCACTTTTTTCAGTTCCGTCCTTTAACTTTAATACATTTCCATATTACTACAGTAAATTATAGCATTGAAATCATAGCTTGTCAATATTGAAACACCTCTATTTGCAACAGTTTTTGTAGGTTTACAATAGATGTGTTACAAAAAGTAAAAAAAGAAGTAAACCAACCAGAGGACGTTTCTATGATTGACATAAATGTCAAAAGTGATATATTAAGACCGGGTGATGAAACTGCCAAGACAAGCACACAAGAAAAGTGAAAGCGCAGATTTCCGCGCATGCGACGCTTACGGTCCTCTCTATAAATAAGAGCAAAAATTTAGGGGCTTGGAAAAAATACGTAGAATGGACAAACTGAGCGAAAACAAAGCTTTTGCTTTGTTTTCGGTTACCCGACGGCGTACAGAGGTACGCCGAGTGGCGAAGTTTGTTCATAGCATAAAACATTATTTTTTATCTGTTTTCTGCTTTTCATTGCTTTTAATATATTTTAAAGTAGTTACGGGGTGTTAAAAGCCCTTTATATATTGGGTTTTATGCGGTCTACGCTTTTTTTACAGCCCCTTTTATTTTAGTTTCCGTTTGAATATATGTGTTGAACGCTTGCAGTTCCGTCAGAGCTTATTGTTTCAACCGTGCCGCCGCTCATATCCTCTTCCCAGTAGCCGCCCGAGCCGCATTTGAGAGAATAGGTAAGACGAATTCCCTCATAAAGGATCGACGAGCAGTTGATGTGATCGTGGCCGCAGATGATGTTCTTCGTACTGCCAAGCTCCTTGCAAACCGTGAAAAATCCGTTGTTCTGCGGAGCGGGACAAGGTGCTTCGTGATTAACACCGAACGAGGTGTCCTTATATTCTTCTATGTACTCACCCTTTTCCTCGTCATAAGCCGCCGCCCATGCGTCCTTGTACTCAACGACGGGAATGTGGAAGATAACCGTGCTTTCAACCGTTCTGCCTGCAAGCTCGGAAATACCGTTGACCGCCCACTTGTACCACTCAATCTGATTTTCCCAAAGATGATCGTATCCTCCGTCCTTCTCGCCATTGATGTTAGCACCGTCTCTAAGATCGGAATGGGTATCCATCATGAAAAGGCTGTGAATGATTTCGCCGTTCTCGGTGATGTTGATAATATAGTTGCCGTAGCCCATATCCTTCGGACCGAATTTGAACAGGCAGTTTTCCGGCTTCAGCAACGAATATGCACAGCAGAACTCGTTGAAAAATCCTGCTCCGTCATGATTTCCCATAACAGGTGCCCACGGAATACCGTAGGAGTCAATTCGCTTTACAGTCTCCTGATATGTGCTCTGCGCCCAGGCATTGTCGCCGGGAAGAACGATCAGATCGGGCTCGGTCTCGTTTACAAGCTCGTCAATGATCTTCCACGTTCTTTTTCCCTCGTCGGAATAAGCCTGCCATTTTTCAAGCTGTATATCCGTCAGGCTGAGAATTACAAAATCCTTGTCGGGATCCTTTTCGATGGTCTGAGCGTAATCCTCGGTGTAAGCCTGCTCCGCAGACCAGTTTTCAAAATAATAATCCTCGCCGTGAACAAGCTTTGCCCACACGGGACTGAATATCTGACACAGTGACAAAAGAATTGAAAATACAGTTACGATATAGTTCATTGCTTTTCCTCCGGACAATTATTGTTTATTACGGTATATTATACCTAATTAAAGGAAAAAAGTCAAGAGAATTTACCGGATATCAAACATAAAGATATAATTTGTAAAAATTTAAGCCATATCGAGATTAACAAGGGAGCTTTTATTTATCGAAAACAAAAGACCTACTATTGCGTTTTCGTCCACAGAATAGTCGGAGCGCATCCATTGAAGAATTATTCCCGTACTGCCGTTGAGGATATACGAAAAAATATACTGCTCCAGCTCCTTAGGAAGCTCAATCTGCAAATTGATGATAAACTGAATAATCGACTGCTGCATAAAGCGTGAGCGAAAATCGGGATCAACAGAGTCGATAAGCAGGGTGCGAAACTGCTTGTCGTTTTCTTTTATGTATTTTAAAAAAGAAAGAATATATTTATGCGCTCCTGCGTCGTTTTCTTTGCCGATACGCTCAAGGTGCTTTTCAGTCGCATCAAGAAGCTCCGACTCTATCTCATTCAGCAGATCCTTCGGCTCGTTATAATGAGCATAAAAGGTTGATCGGTTAAGCTCGGCTCTTTCGCAAAGCTCTCTGACGGATATCTTGTTTGCCGAGCCTTTCTCTTTCAACAAATCCATAAACGCATTCTTCAAAAGGAGCTTTGAAAGCTTAGCTCTCTGATTATTTTTTGTATTCATATTATTCCACCACTTTCGCTGTTTTTGTCGGTTTTGCAACCGTTATTATGCAAACTGATGATTGTCAAAGCAACATAGTGTTGTTATAATAAAAGTGTAATATAAATGCACACAAATGTCAAGGTGCATATAAAACAAAGGAGTGCTTTTATGTCAGGAAAACTGCTTGAACGTAAAATGTTTCAATCAAGGATCAATTCGTCTGATGTCAAAGGTAAAGAAAAATGGCTCGGTTATTTGCTGGGCCCTGTGGGAGCCTTGCTCCTAAATGCCGTGCTTGCCAGCTATCTCAATGTCTATTACACCGATGTTCTCAAGCTTACAAGCGTTTGGGGCGGCGCATTCCTGGCAATTTTCCCGATACTTTCCAAAATTGTTGACGCTTTAACAAATGTTGTTATGGGACAGATCATCGACAGAACAAAAACCTCACAGGGCAAGGCAAGACCTTATCTTCTGCTTGCCGCCGTACTTATGCCGATAACGGGAATACTCCTTTTCACCGTACCCGAGGCTTCGCAGACGGTTCAGGTGATTTGGTTAATGCTCTCATACAACCTTTTCTATTCCTTTGCGTTCACTATTTACAATATGAGCCACAATCTTATGGTTCCGCTTTCGACGAGGAACATTCAGCAGAGAGGAAATCTTTCGGTATTCAACAACGTTTCGAGCGTTGCGGCAACTGGCATCATCGTCGCCCTGATTTTCCCGATGCTTATTATGCCTGCAATCGGAGTAAACAAATCGGCATGGATAACGGTTATGTCGATTGTTTCGATCCTTGCGCTTCCGCTCACCCTCGTTGAATATTACTTCACCCGTGAAAGAATAACCGAGGAAAACACAAATGAAAACGCAGAACAAGTTCCGCTTAAAACTCAGCTTCTCATCGTAATTAAAGATAAATACTGGGTTGTAATCTTCCTGTATCTTATTGTTTATCATATAGGCATGAATCTCAAAAACATCTCGCTTATTTATTTCTGCAACTATGTGCTCGGCACATATAACGACGGAATAACACAAACTATGATCTCCGTTATCGGCGGTATTCCCATGGGAATAGGTATGTTCGCCGTATGGCCTCTCGCAAAGAAATTCGGCAAGCGAAACCTCACCATGGTCGGCTTCGCATTCTATGCCCTGGGCGGAGTTATCTGCCTTATCAGTCCTCACAATATGGTTGTCGTGCTCATCGGTCAGTTTATCAAAAACATCGGCGGTCTGCCCTGCTCCTATGTGTTCATGGCTCTTTTTGCAGATGTTCTCGATCATATCGAATGGAAGTGCGGTTTCAGAGTTGACGGTCTTTCAACCTCGATTCTGACAATAATCCTGACCGTTGCGGCAGGAGTTGCAAACGGAGTTTTAAACCTTATGCTTTCAAAGGCAGGATATGTTGCTCCCGAATTTATAAACGGTCAGACAGTTGCCGCAGTTCAGAATGCCGCCACTCAGAATGTAATTACCTTCGGCTTCTTGGGCTTTGAGGCAATCACTGCAGTTATTTTAATAGTATTGCTTGCCTTCCTCGGTGTTGAGAAAAATCTCGAAAAAGAGCAGGCAGAAATCAAGGCAAGAAAAGGCATGACCGAAGAAAACGCAGAGAGTTGAACGGAGAAAAATTATGAAAGCAATAAATCTGAAATGTGAATATCTCACGGATCCCGTCGGCATAGACATCGTCCGTCCGCACCTTTTCTGGAATTGTGAGGGCGGAGTTAAGCAGACCGCATATTGTATCTGCGCCGTTGACGATAACGGGAACACCCTGTGGCACACGGGCAAGGTTGAAAGCTCCCGTATGTCTCACATCGAATGGAACGGCCGTAAGCTGACCTCCGGAACACGGGTTATCTGGAAGGTCAGGCTCTGGGACGAAAACAACCGTGAGGATGACTGGAGCGACGAGGCTGCTTTTGAGCTTGGTCTGATCTGTGAAAACGACTGGCAGGCAAAATGGATAACGGGCGGATATATTCCCGACAGCTCGGTCGAGGATAAGAAAAAAATAATCGGCAAATCGTTCTTCATTCAGGGAGTTAATTTCCTGATCGAGAGCGGCAAACCCGAAAAGCTTCGCAGATATCCCGTTGACTGTTTCCTGCACAGCTTTAACGTAAAAAAAGAGGTAAAAAAAGCTCGGCTTTATATCACCGCCTGCGGAATTTACGAGGCAAAAATAAACGAAAAAAAAGCCGGCAGCTTTTGCCTTGCGCCCGGAATTACGGATTATACCAAACGTGTCCAGTACCAGACTTATGACATCACCGATCTTTTAAAGAACGGAGAAAACCGGATAACCGTTGATCTTGCCGATGGTTGGTACAGAGGATCGGTCGGCGCATGGGGCTTGAAGCAGGAGTACGGAAGCGAAACAAAATTTATCGCTCAGCTCGATATAACCTACACCGACTCGACGGTGGACGAGATTATCACGGATTCAAGCTGGCGTTGGAGCAACGACGGAGCTATACGCTTTGCCGACAACAAGGACGGCGAGATTGTAGACGCAAACCTTGTCCCGACCTTTAAGCGTCAGGCTAAGGTAACATATCACCCTGTTATTCCTACCGCCTCAAACAATGTCGGTATCACCGAACACGAACGCTTTAAGCCGGAGATAATAACCACTCCGAGCGGCAAGAAAATACTCGATTTCAAGCAGAACTTTGCAGGCTATATTGAGTTTAATCTGCGTGCGAAAAAAGGTCAGAGGATTTTCCTTCGATTCGGCGAGCTTCTTGACAAAAACGGAGAATTTACTCAAAAGAATATTCAATGCAGTAACAAGCATATCACAACTCCGCTTCAGCAGATCGACTACATCTGCAAGGAGTCAGAGAACCGATACAAAGCAAAATTTGCGATATTCGGATTTCGCTATGTTCTCGTAGAAACCGACGTTGATTTTACGGCTGACGATTTCACGGGAATTGCGGTATATTCCGATATGGAACAAACTGGATTTTTCGACAGTTCAAACGAGCTTCTGAACAAATTTGTTGACGCTACCGTGTGGTCAACAAAGAGCAACAGCGCCGATCTCCCGACCGACTGCCCTACCCGTGAACGTCACGGCTGGACGGGAGACGCTCAGATTTTCTTCCCGAGCGCATCGTTTCTTTTCAATTATGCTTCGTTTTCAAAGAAATTTTTGAACGATATGTATGATTGGCAGAAAAAGAACGGCAAGCTTCCGCAGATCGCTCCTCCCGGCGGAATTGATTTCTTTATGAGCTTTATGA
>JAXJRE010000105.1:0-3344 GCA_036310785.1 Acutalibacteraceae bacterium | reverse complement strand
GGCGGAGCTTCCCCTCAAGGGGAAGCCTTGTTTAGCTTGTGCAAACTATAAATTTTAATCGTCTAAAGTCTACCGTCTAAAATCTAACGTCTAATTTACCCTCCCGGCTCTTTTGCTATCGGCTGGAGCTGTTCTCCTTTGAGGGCAGCCTCGACCGCTTCAGGTATCAGAGTGAAGTCCGCCATAAGCGAACGTGGCTTTTTCAGCGGATCGTCCTGTCTGAACGGAACAAGATAAACATTTCTGTAATTGAGCAGACTGCCTATGTTTTTGGCCGCTCCCGTCAGACCGTCGTTCGTTGAAACAGCAATAACAAGCGGTCTGCCGTTGCGAAGATGGGACTTTGCCGCCATCGTAACCGAGGTGTCGGTTATACCGTTTGCAAGCTTCGCCGCCGTGTTGCCCGTACACGGTGCAACGATCAAAAGATCGAGCATCTTTTTAGGCCCGATCGGCTCGACCTGAGGTATTGTGTGGAGTATTTCATGTTTGCAAACCGTTTCTATCCTGCTTATAAATTCTTCCGCCCTGCCGAATCTTGTGTCGGTATTGTAGGCAATCTCGGACATTATCGGTACAATATCATAATTCAACTTTCTGAGCGTTTCAATCTGCGGTATGACCTCCGCAAAGGTGCAAAACGATCCGCACAGGGCAAAACCTACAACCTTATTCATCCTTACCCTCCTTTATCATTTCAATGACCGTATCGGCGATGTTTTCGCCTGCGCTTGCAGGAGTGAAGCGTCCCGGCAAGCTCTCGGCGAGGATGTATCTGAAATTATACTTATCTGTTTCATTGATGTTGAAGCCGTATGGCTTTGAAGCTATCTCAATATACAAATTTTTCTTTGTCAGCCGTTCCGCAGCAGCCTTCCCTATTATATTATAAGGCACGGTGTTCACAATGACATCGAAATTCTGGATATTTCCGAAAAATTCTTCAAATTTCATAGTTGAAAGCTTCTCGTTTCCGGCAACAGTCGTGCTGTAATGACTTCTTGACACGGAAACAACGTCCGCACCGTTCGACTGCAAGACCTTACATATAGCCTTGCCGCACCTGCCGTAGCCGAGTACGGCGGCTTTCACCGAATAAATATCTCTGTCTGTATTTTCAAGTATTATCCTGAGCGTTCCCTGCGCCGTCAGTCTTGAATTTTTTACAAGGAAGCTTTCGTTATAGTAGCTGAGGGCACGTTCTCCGAACGGATTGTAGCTGAGATTTCCATAGAACACACGCTGAGTTTTGCCGAGGAGCTCCGCAAATCCCTCGGAGGAAAGTCCTGTCCCCGAAATAACGCCGTTGGCGAGAGTGGGTAACGGCAAAATTATGTTGGGATAAAAGGGCAGAATGTTTCCGATCTCCTCTTTTTCACAGCAGGTTGCGAAATATCCCCTCTGAATAAGCCTGTTTGCACAAGCCTGCATTTTTTTGTCATTCCCGATCAGTAAAAATTTTTCTCCCTGCATTTTTATTACCTCCACTGTATCATATGATTAAATTTTGTGCAGGTGCGAAAATATTTCAATTTACTATTTATTTTTCAAGACTTTTGCCTTATAATGTAAAAGGTTAGGAGATGATATCTTGTACGAGATAGATGAATTGCTCAAGAAAGTTAAACGAATTCATTTTATAGGCATCGGCGGATCGGGTATGTGTCCGCTTGCCGAAATACTTCATAAAGAGGGCTACGAGCTTTCCGGATCGGACAACAACGAAACGGATACGCTTGCGAGAATACGCAGTCTCGGGATTCCTGTCACCCTCGGCCAAAGGGCGGAAAATATAGAGGGTGCAGAGCTGATTGTTTACACGGCGGCTATTCTCCCCGACAATCCGGAGCTTGTTGCGGCGGAAAATTCGTCGATCCCGACCGTTGAAAGAGCTGATCTTCTCGGCGCGGTGACACGTCTTTATTCCGACTGTTACTGTGTCTGCGGAACTCACGGCAAGACGACGGTTTCCTCTATGCTCACTCAGATTATGGTGCAGTGCGGCAAGGATCCCTCTGCCGTAATCGGCGGAGAGCTTCCTCTCATTCACAGCCACGGCAGAGTCGGCAATACTGAAAATATGGTTTGCGAGGCCTGCGAATTTAAGGATCATTTTCTCAAGCTCGATCCCGACATAGCGATAATTCTCAACGTGGACGCAGATCATCTTGAATACTTCAAGAATATAGATAATATCATCAAGTCGTTCCACACCTTCTCCGAGATGGCGACCAAGGCGGTCATTTATAACGGCGATGACGAAAATACACTCAAGGCGGTTTCGGGTGTTTCGGGCAAGGATATGATAAGCTTCGGCATCGACAAGAGCAACGACTACTATGCGGACAACATTGAAATGGTGAATGCGTTTGCACACTTTGACGCTTACAAAAAAGGTGAAAAAATCGGAAGCGTCAAGCTCAGCGTGCCCGGCAGGCACAACGTCAGCAACGCTCTTGCGGCTATTGCGGCGGCTGATTACTGCGGAATACCCTTTGACGAGGCGATCGCTTCGCTTGAACAGTTCGGCGGAGCGTGCAGAAGATTTGAAATTCTTGCCAAGCTCAACGGAATCACCTTTGCGGACGACTATGCCCACCACCCTGCCGAGCTGAAAGTCACACTCGAAGCGGCAATGCAGATGAATTACCGAAAGGTCTGGGCGGTGTTCCAGCCGTTCACCTATTCAAGAACAAAGAAGCTGATGGACGACTTTGCCGAGGTTCTGCAGATCCCCGATGAGTGCGTAATGACCGAGATTATGGGCTCACGTGAGGTCAACACCGAGGGCGTCTACACCTCACAGCTTGCCGCAAAAATTCCCGGAAGCGTCTGGTTCAACACCTTTGACGAGGTGGCGGACTACGTTCTTGACCACGCACAGAGCGGCGATCTCGTTATCACCCTCGGCTGCGGCGACATCTATAAGGCGGCAAAGATAATGATTAAAAGGCTTGAAAACGCAGAGTAAGCTTTGCAAATAAAATCACAACAGACTGTTGCAAAGCGAAGAACAAAACTAAAGGCTTGTATTGGATTTTTGCGCCGATACAAGCCTCAGTATTTCTTGTTTGAAATATATTGAATAAATCAGTATTCCTTTTCAGTCGGTTTTCCCGATTTGATGTATATACCGTATGCCGAGAATCGGAAGAAAACGGCTTCTTCATATTATTGCGACAGTACCTTTAAATATATTTTCTCTCCAAACACGCTATGATTTGTATAATTCAAAAAAATTAAAATTTTTTCTCAAAACTATTGCTTTTTCTCTCAAAATATATTAGAATATCTGTCGTCGACAAATTAACATATGCTACTGTGGCTCAGTTGGTAGAGCAGCT
>JAXJRE010000104.1:0-2425 GCA_036310785.1 Acutalibacteraceae bacterium | reverse complement strand
CGTGTTCCCGGTAAGAAAAAAACGAGTTTTGCAGGATGTCGGCGTTGAACCTGACTGCCTTTTCATAAATCTCCGCAATTCCGTCCTCGGCAAAATAATCGTCGCTGTCAACAAAATATACATAATCTCCGCTTGCCTGCCTGAAGCCGGAATTTCTTGCCCCTGCAAGGCCTTTGTTCTGCTGATGAATAACCCTGATCCTGTCCGGATATTTTTCGGCGTATTCGTCGCAGATCGCAGGACAGCCGTCAGGCGAAGCGTCATCAACAAGTATTATTTCGTAATCGTCAAAGCTCTGTGCAAGAATGGAATCGACGCACTGTCTCAGATATTTTTCAACATTGTAAACGGGAACAATGTAGCTCAGCTTCAACTTGACCGCCTCCTTTGCGAATTATAAATATTTTACAGTATTCCGACATTTTTTTCAATGAAATTTTAGCCTTTTTCCACTTAAAAAAGCAAGTCATATTGTACAAATTTACTATTGCATTTTTATAACAAAGTGCTATAATGTGTGAAAAGCTTTGATGTGAATAATGGGGTGAAAAAATGAAAGAGATGCTTCGTATGATACTCGATATGGACAAGCAGGCGTGTGCCCGTGTTCAGGAGGTCGAGGCATACCGTGACAACCGCATTGCAGAGCTAAGCGGAAAGAAAGACGAAATAGTCAGGGAAGAAAACCAAAAGGCTCTTGATTTCGCTCTGAAAAAAAGTCAGAAGCAACGCTCCGAGGGTGAAATCTATCTTGAAAAGGTCAATGAGCGTAACAGTCACATCCTTGAAGAAATGGACTCTCTTTATAACAAAAACGCTGAAAAATGGATTGAAACAATAGTTGACAATGTTATCAATAACTGACGGACAATCGGTACTGCCGATTGTTTTGTGCATATGGAGGTGAGTGGAAATGTCGGTCTCATACGCTGATAATGCCGTTCTTGCAAAGGCTCACGCAATGTACGGCAAGCGAATTACCAAAGAAAACTACAACGATATGCTGAATTGCAGATCTCTCGGCGAGCTTGTAGGCTATCTGAAAACGAGAACCTGTTTCAGCTCCGACTTTGACACTCTGCCGACAAATATCGACTCAGCTCAGATTGAGGAGATACTTAAAATGAGCCTGCTTAGAAAGAGTGAAAAGCTCTGTGAATACCAGCTTTCGGCAGGCGAAAACTTCTACCGCTATTTTGTGGTGCAGAACGATATAAGACAAATTATGATAATGATTCGGCTCTTGATACTCGGCAAGCCCGAAAGGTATCTCGCCTCCCTGCCCCCGTTTTTCAACAGCAGAACTGAGATTGACCTCTACGAGCTGGCAAAGGTCAGGAGCTATTCCGATCTGCTGAAAGCTCTCGATCACACGGAATATCAAAAAATACTGAAAGGCTTCCGTGAAAATTATGCCGAGGACGGAGTATTCATACTGATCGAAAACGCTTTGAACAAATACAGGTTTTCGTTCCTGATAAAATCAATTAAGCACTCTAAGGATCGGAGAAAGAAAAACGAAATTTACGAGCTGGTCAAATACCGACTTGATATGTATACATTGACAAGCGCATACAGGCTGCTCAGCCTTGACACTCCAAACAAAATGTTCGTGCGTGATTTCGCCGTTCCCGACTGCACAAACCTGACCGAAAAAAATTTGCAGGCAATCTCCGAGGCAAAAAACGCAACGGATATCATTGATATCATTTCCGATTCGTACTATAAAAAGGATTTTTCCAAGGTCGATTTCAAATACATTGAGAACGCAACCAGGAAAATGATGGTAAACCGCCAGCTAAAGGGATTCAGGTACTATACCAACCCGACGGCTGTTATGCTGTGTTATCTTTTCCTTGCCGAAAACGAGGTGCGTAACATCATACACATCGTTGAGGCTATCAAATACAATATTCCGGCTGAAAAAGCAAGTTCCGTTCTGATCGGAACAGAAAGTTAGGAGGCTGTGTTTTGGCAATAGAAAAAATGAAGCTCGTCAGGACCTACGGTCTGATAGAACATCTTGACGAGTTTATCACATCCTGCTGTATCAGCGGTGATTTCCATCCCGAAAACGCTATGGAATTTATTTCCGATTCGCTCGGATTTGTTCCGCTGAATGAAGAAAATCCGTATCCGTCCGCCATTCAGAAGATTGAAGAAATTGCGTCTATCGCAGGCGTTACGCTGAAGGATACATTTACGGGCGACGAAGTGAAAATTGATTCCGATGAAATTGATTTCATTGACGCCCTCAGGTCGAAGCTCTCGGTAGCTTTGGCAAGGAGAACGGAGCTTTCCGAAAAGCTCAATGAGATCGAAGCGTCCATCGAACAGTTCAGCCACTTTATCGGCATCGACATTCCGATTGAGGAGCTTCTATCCTGTGAATTTCTGAAAGTGCGCTTCGGTCATATTCCCAAGG